>CAMLKS010000027.1 GCA_946480675.1 uncultured Bacteroidota bacterium | reverse complement strand
TATGCTTTGAAATAGCATGGCACCATCACAAAAAGATTACAGCAGCATTAGCCCCTCCGCAAAGTCATTATTGCTGATGAAGGGGTATACCGATATCCCATATGCAAAGGAAACGGCAGCATTGATGCAAGGCAACGAAGTTTTCGGCCTTAGCTTCGATGAGCAGGATTTCTGGTTTTGGATACGGGTTATGCATTTTGAAGCCCGTTACTGGAGCATCGACCAATTGCTGAAGCAAACAGACTGTAAAAACATACTGGAACTGTCTTCGGGTTATTCATTGCGTGGCTTAGACCTGTGCATCAAGGATGACACCATTCATTATATAGATACCGACCTGCCTGAAGTAATAGCTACCAAGCAGGATATGATAAACCACCTGCAACTGGCAACCGAAGCCAGAGGTAAATTTGAACTATTGCCATTGAACGCCATGGATGCTACAGCTTTTGAAAACACAGCAAGTAGGTTCAATGCAAATCCCTTAGCCATTGTAAATGAAGGCTTGCTGATGTACCTGAACATAGATGAGAAAAAGCAGCTCTGCAAAAGCATACACAGTACATTAAAAAAACATGGTGGATATTGGATAACGGCAGATATATATGTAAAACGCTCTGCTGAAATGACGGCAGAACTGCCCCAAAGTAAAAGCGAAGCCACCTTCTTCCAGCAGCATAATATTGAAGAAAATAAATTTGATAGCTATCCGGCTGCAGAAGCTTTCTTTAAAGAACAAGGTTTTGAATTGGTAAAAGAAGCTACGATAAACTATGCGGGGCTTAGTGTGATGCCCCACCTGTTAAAAGTAATGCCTGAACAGGTACGCAACAGCAAAGAACCACCACCTAAGATACAGGCTACCTGGATGCTGAAAGCGGTATAAACAGGTAAGAATTTTTTTTTAGTAAACCCGCTTATTTCGCACATTCTCAATATTTAACATTTTTCATATTGGTTTCCTTCGTGTTCTTTATATAATTTTGAGCCCCGGAATGAAACTGTTCATAAGATTTTTCCTGACCCTGTGCTTTCTGCTTAGCGGATATGGTAATCTTTATACCTATACCCACCAGGAGTATATATTCAACTCCCCGGTAAGGCTACTGGAGAGCTCCGATGGTGGCAGCAGTTTTGTACAGCACATTCCGGAGATACATTATCATTCTTCTATACCTGAAGCTGAAACAGCGATAGATGTACTGGAAGTTACCAATAGTGAGGACGAAAATGATGAGAACAATTTCGCACCCGCTAAAAAGCTTCCTGCATCTTTAAATTACTTTTTCAATCTCTTCTATAGCCACGCAAGCTGGCATCTTTCCCAAAGTATCCAAAGTAGCTTATTCCACAGTAAGCAATTATGCATTTCGGCAGGTAGGTATTTGTTACTCTGCGTTATCCGTATTTGATTTAGTGTATAACAGGCACTTAGCTACCTGTTATTTTGTACCATACATGCTTGTGCATGTCATCGATGCATGCTGTTAAGCCATGTGTTCCTCGCGTTCCAACGCACCTCCTCTTAAAAACATCAAGTAAATCATCTGCTTTAAAAGCAAATAATATGAAGAGAAATCTCATGCTCATGGGTTTGTGTGCTGTATTCTTATACACAAGCTGCCAATCTCACAACGAAGAAAAAGAACCTGAAACCAAGTTCATTGTTACCAGTCCTGTTAGGATGGATACCTCTATTACACAGGAATATGTGTGCCAGATACATTCCATCAGTCATATAGAACTGAGGGCGCAGGAAAGGGGTTACCTGCAAAAGATATATGTAGATGAAGGCCAGTTTGTGAAACAAGGCCAGCTCTTATTTCAGATAATGCCCAACCTGTACCAGGCCGAAATGCAAAAAGCGCAGGCTGAAGTTCATTTTGCAGAAATAGAATACCAGAATACCAAACGCCTTGCCGATAGCAACGTAGTATCGCCCAACGAACTGGCGATGGCAAAGGCCAAATTGGATAAAGCAAAAGCAGAATTGGCACTATCTAAAGTACACCTCCAATTCACAGAGATACGCGCGCCTTTCGATGGTATCATCGATCGCTTCCAGGCAAGACTGGGCAGCCTGATAGATGAAGGCCAACTACTCACTACACTTTCCGACAACCGGCACCTATGGGTGTATTTCAATGTACCGGAAGCTGAATACCTCAACTTCAAGGCAAATGCAAAGAACGATAGCCTTATGAAAGTGCACCTGAAGATGGCTAACAACCAGCAATTTGAATATCCTGGCATAGTTGAAACCATCGAAGCCGATTTCAATAATGAAACAGGTAATATCGCTTTCAGGGCCACATTCCCCAATCCAAAGGGCTTACTCAGGCATGGCGAAACGGGTAATATCCTTGTAAAGGAGCCATTCAACCATGCTCTTATTATACCTCAGAAGGCAACCATGGAGATAATGGATAAAAAGTATGTGTACGTAGTGGATAAGAATAACGTAGTACAGCTAAGAGCCATTACCATAGGTGCTGAAATGCCCGACCTGTATGTGATAACAGAAGGCCTTGCCGAGAATGATAAGATATTATTGGAAGGCCTGCGCAAGGTGCAGAACAATGACAAGATATCTTTCAAATATGAGGAGCCTAAATCTGTAATAGCGCATTTGAAACTTCCATCTGAATAAATCTAGTATTCAATAACTGAAAGAAACACAATGTTCAACATATTTATCAAGAGGCCGGTCCTTGCGATAGTGATATCCCTTGTCATTATCTTCATGGGCGTACTGGCCATCAATACGCTGCCTACATCGCAGTTCCCCTCCATTGCCCCGCCAAGGGTAATAGTGAGTGTGGCTTATCCCGGCGCCAGCGCCGATGTATTGGTAAAATCGGTGCTCATACCTATGGAAAAAGCCGTGAACGGCGTACCGGGTATGAAGTACATGACATCTGATGCCGTAAGTGCGGGCGAGGCCAATATACAAGTGGTTTTCGACTTGGGTACCGACCCCAACCAGGCGGTAGTGAACGTAAAGAACCGTATAGAACAGGTAACCAACAGGCTACCCGTACTGGTGCAGCGTGAGGGTATCATTGTAAACATACTGCAGCCAAACATGCTGATGTATGTGAACGTATATAGTAAAGACCCTAAGGCAAACGAAAACTTCCTTTACAACTTTGCCAATGTAAACATCCTGCGCGAACTGAGCCGTGTAACCGGTGTAGGTAGCGCACAGATATTGGGTAGCCGCCAATATGCTATGCGTGTATGGCTGAAGCCCGACCGTATGCGTGCCTACAATATCTCTACCGAAGAGGTGATGGAAGCGCTGGCCAACCAGAGCGTAATAGGTTCTCCCGGCAGGATAGGGCGTAGTGATGGCAAGCGCTCTGAGGCATTAGAGTATGTGCTTACCTACCAAGGCAGATACAATCAACCGGAACAGTATGCAAACGTTATTGTGCGCGCCAATCCAAATGGTGAGATACTTCATCTTAAAGATGTTGCGGATATAGAGCTGGGTAGCGAGTTTTACGATATCTATTCTAATCTGAACGGCCATCCATCTGCAGCAATCGTGCTGAAGCAAACCTATGGCAGTAATGCCAACGAGGTTATCAAGAACATCAAAGCGAAACTGGATGAGATAAAAGCCACATCCTTTCCTCCCGGTATGGATTATGAAATTAGCTACGACGTTTCCAGCTTCCTCGATGCCTCTATTGAAAAAGTGGTACATACGCTGGGTGAAGCTTTCATATTAGTAGCCATCGTGGTGTTCCTGTTCCTAGGCGATTGGCGTTCTACGCTTATCCCCACGCTGGCCGTACCCGTATCACTGATAGGTGCGTTCTTTTTCATGCAGCTATTCGGGCTGAACATCAACCTTATCACACTCTTTGCAC
The DNA here is from genome assembly GCA_946480675.1 of uncultured Bacteroidota bacterium. Next base: position 9,359 of record CAMLKS010000027.1, on the reverse strand, counting down.
TGGTACTGGCCATCGGTATCGTAGTAGATGATGCGATAGTAGTGGTAGAAGCCGTGCATGCCAAGATGGAAGAAGAGCATTTATCTCCATATAAAGCGGTGAAGAAAGTACTGCGGGAGATAAGCGGTGCGGTTATAGCTATCACCTTATTGATGACGGCGGTATTCGTCCCCGTGGCCTTCATGTCGGGCCCGGTAGGTATTTTTTATAGGCAGTTCTCCATTACTATGGCCTGTTCCATCGTGCTTTCGGGTATTGTGGCACTTACCCTTACCCCGGTACTATGTGCTATGATATTGAAAAACAATCATGGCAAGCCCAGGAAGAAATCACCCATGAACAGGTTTCTCGATGGCTTCAACCGTTTGTTCGATAAGCTGACAGGTAAATATGTAAGTCTGCTTACATTGATAGTGAACAGGCGCGTCATAACCTTTGGCATTCTTGTCGTTTTTGGTTTAGGTATTCTAGGTATATCTCACGGCCTGCCTTCTGGTTTTATTCCCAATGAAGATCAGGGTATGATATACGCTATTATTCAAACACCTCCGGGGTCTACGCTGGAAAGGACAAACGCTATTTCGCGTGAACTGCAGGAAATAGCAGAACATGTAGAAGGCATCCAGTCAGTATCTGCACTGGCGGGCTACGAGGTATTAACAGAAGGTCGTGGCTCCAACGCCGGTACTTGCTTGATAAACCTGAAAGACTGGTCGAAACGTAAGCATACGGTAAATGAAATCATCCACGAACTGGAAGAGAAATCGAAGGAGATACCCGGTGCTACTATCGAGTTCTTTGGCCCACCGGCGGTACCCGGTTATGGTGCAGCAGGTGGCTTCGCGCTACGTTTGCTGGATAAGACCAATAGTGATGACTATCGCGACCTTGAAAAAGTGAATGATGAATTTATGGCTGCACTGCATAAGCGTAGAGAACTAACAGGTCTTTTCACTTTCTTCAGCGCAAACTATCCGCAGTACGATCTTGAAATAGATAACCAGGCTGCTATGCAGAAGGGCGTATCTATCGGTAAGGCTATGGATAACCTTTCTATCATGATAGGTAGTACCTACGAACAAGGCTTTATCAGGTTTGGCAACTTCTTCAAGGTATATGTACAGGCATCCCCAGAATACCGAAGGCTGCCTGAAGATATCCTGAAGTTATATGTGAAAAATGACCGCGATGAAATGGTGCCTTATTCCGCATTTATGAAAATAAAGAAATCGCATGGCCTCAACGAGATAACAAGATATAACATGTATACATCTTCGGCCATCAGGGGCGAGCCTGCACCCGGCTATAGTAGCGGTGAAGCCATCAAGGCAATAGAGGAAGTAGCAAAAACATTGCCACGTGGCTATGATATAGATTGGGAAGGACTTTCGAAAGATGAAGTTGGGCGTGGTAACGAAGCGCTTTACATCTTCCTTATCGTACTGGGGTTTGTGTACCTGGTATTGGCAGCGCAATACGAAAGTTTTATACTGCCATTATCGGTTATCTGCTCCTTACCCGCGGGTGTGTTCGGTGCTTTCCTGCTCATTAAGTCCATGGGACTAGCGAATGATATCTACGCGCAGGTGGGCCTCGTAATGCTTGTGGGCTTGCTGGGTAAGAATGCGGTACTGATAGTAGAGTTTGCCGCGCAGAAACACTTGCAAGGCGCTACAGTACTGGATGCTGCGATAGAGGGTGCCAAAGTGCGTTTCCGTCCCATCCTCATGACCTCCTTTGCATTTATCGCCGGTTTGATACCTCTGGTATTTGCCCACGGCCCCGGTGCTATCGGCAACCGTACCATTGGTTCTTCTGCATTGGGCGGTATGCTGTTCGGTACCATCTTCGGTGTTATCATCGTTCCGGGCTTATACTACATATTTGCTACCTGGGCCGATGGTCGCCAATTGATACGCGATGAAGATGAGAACCCGCTGACGGAAGACTTTACAAGCAACAAACGCAAAAAGAAAAAGCTAGGTTTCTTCAAAAAATCGGCAAAGCAAAACCCAATGGAAGAGGACGATTCATTAATTGAAAAAAATAACGACAATGCTTAAAAGCACCGCATATAAATGTATCGGTATCGCATTCCTGTTGCTTACCTACACGGCCTGCAAAACACCGGGACTGGCAAGGCGAACAGAAAATAAAAATGTACCAGCGAGCTATAACGACTCGCAGGATACTACCAACACTGCTACCATCAGGTGGAGGGATTACTTTACCGATCCTTATCTGAATGCATTGATAGATACTGCCATAAACAATAATCAGGAGCTGAATATCACGCTGCAGGAAATTGAAATAAGTCGTAACGAAATAAGAGCCAGGAAAGGGGAATACTTACCATTCGTAGGCCTGCGGGGTGGGGCAGGGCTTGACAAAGTAGCACGCTATACCAATATAGGTGCTATGGAGGCAAACACGGAAATAAAGCCCGGCAAAGAAATGCCCGAACCATTGCCCGATTATATGATAGCTGCACAGGCTACTTGGGAAATAGACATCTGGAAGAAGCTTCGTAATGCTAAGAAGGCCGCCGTGTCCCGCTACCTATCCAGTGTAGAAGGTAAGAACTTTGTTATGACCAACCTGGTAGCCGAAGTGGCTAATTCATATTATGAACTACTGGCGCTGGATAATCAACTGGACATTGTAAAGAAGAATATAGACATTCAGAACAATGCCCTGCAGATTGTGAGGCTACAAAAGGACGCTACCCGCGTTACAGAACTGGCGGTTCGCAAATTTGAAGCGGAGGTATTAAAGACGAGAAGCCTGCAATACGATATTCAGCAAAGGATAACGGAAACAGAAAACCGCTTGAACTTTCTGCTGGGCCGCTTCCCGCAGCCCATAGTCAGGAATAGTAAAGAGTTTGAGCACCTGCTACCACAAAATATTCATGCGGGTATTCCATCACAATTGCTGGCCAACCGCCCGGATATTAAACAAGCAGAGCAAGACCTGGCCGCTGCAAAGCTGGATGTGAAAGTAGCTAAAGCAAGATTCTATCCTTCTATTGGTATATCTGCTTCGGTAGGATACCAGGCTTTCAATCCTTCATACCTTTTGAAATCTCCTGAGTCCATTTTGTATTCTTTGGCCGGCGACCTGATGGCACCACTGATAAACCGTAATGCTATAAAAGCCACTTACTATAGTGCCAACGCCAGGCAAGTGCAGAGTGTGTACAACTATGAGCGCACCATACTGAATGCTTATGTAGAGGTAGCTAACCAACTGGCAAAGATCAATAACCTGGAAAAAAGCTACGATCTGCGCACAAAACAAGTGCAGGCGCTCAACCAGTCTATCAGTATCTCAAACGACTTGTTTAAATCAGCTCGGGCCGATTATATGGAGGTACTAATGACACAACGCGATGCGCTGGAATCAAAGTTTGAATTGATTGAGACCAAAAAGCAGCAAATGAATGCGCTGGTTAATATATACCATGCCTTAGGTGGTGGTTGGAAGTAACCTTCTCACACATTATTAGATAAAACGCCACCATCCAGGTGGCGTTTTCTTTATAGTAATGTTATTAATACTTATTAGTATTCAGCCATTCAATTTGCTAATTTCGTTTCTATAATCTTTTCCTTATGGCAAAAAATCAAATAGGCCTCGATAAGCAAAAAAGTAAATTATTGGCAGATAAGCTGAACAACCTTCTGGCCAACTATATGATTTTCTATCAGAACACACGTGGGCTACACTGGAATATCAAGGGTGAAAAATTCTTTGAACTACACTTAAAATTTGAAGAACTTTATACTAACCTGCTTTTAAAAGTGGATGAACTGGCAGAGCGCATCCTTACGTTAGGTGGCACGCCGTTGCACACATTTGCTGACTATAAGAACAACTCAGAAATAAAGGTAGTGAAAGACGTATCTGACGGGAAAGAAGGCGTTAAGTCAATTCTCTCCGCTTTTGAACTGGTGTTAGTCAAACAACGTGAAGTATTATCACTTGCAGGTGATGCTGAAGATGAAGGCACTACCGCTCTGATGAGCGATTACATCCGCGAACAGGAAAAACTGGTATGGATGTACTCCGCATTTATGAAATGACCTTTAAACAATTTTCATGATAGCATACTTAGGCACAGGATTACTTGGCAGCAACTTTGTAAGGGCTATGCTGCGCCATGGCAGGCAAGTACAGGTTTGGAACCGTACCGCATCAAAAGCCATGGCACTGGAACAATATGGAGCAAAGGCATTCCAAAATGTAGCAGATGCCGTGAAGGGCGCTGCCACTATACACCTAACACTGAAAGATGATGCTTCCGTAGATGAAGTATTGGCAGCAGCATTACCGGGCATCAAGCAAGGTGCAACTATTGTTGACCATACTACCACATCTGTAGACGGGGCAAAGAGACGCACCGAGGAATGGAGGGCCAAGGGTTTCATTTATCAACATGCACCGGTTTTCATGGGTCCTACCAACGCATTGGATAGCACGGGTTTTATGCTTATTTCCGGAGATCAGCAGGTAATTGCAGATTTGGAACCTTCCTTATCTCAAATGACAGGTAAGCTCATCACCTTTGGCACAGAGGTAGGTAAAGCTGCAGGTATCAAACTGATAGGCAATTGTTTCCTCGTAGGTTTTTCAGCCGGTTTGGCCGATTCCTTAACACTGGCTGCTTCGCTGGATATACCCGCCGATGATGTTGCATCACTTTTCGAGCAATGGAATCCTGCCACAATGTTATCTGCACGTATGAACAGGATGACATCAGGTGTATATAACAAACCATCGTGGGAACTATCAATGGCAAGAAAAGATACCGGACTCTTTATAGATGCTGCACAAAAAGCAGGACGCCAACTCACTATAATGCCGGCAATAGCGGAAGAAATGGACAAGTGGATAGAAAAAGGTCACGGCAATGACGACTGGACAGTTATTGGTAAAAATGCCTTATAGATATAATAATAAAAAGAGCCACTTATTCAAGTGGCTCTTTTATTATGGTTTAGCATTCTGCTTTCTTACATATTTTGTAAGAATAACGATCAGTTGCCCTTCTATCCGTCCTTCTATCTGCTCGGTGTTATTTTCCACAAGCCTTATATTCTTTACTACAGTCCCTATTTTTGCATTTAAAGTTGTGCCCTTTACATCCAGCGATTTAGTAAGAACTACTGTATCACCATTTTGCAATATAGCCCCGTTGGTATCTTTGTGCAGATCAACGCTGGCATCATTTTCATGATCACCTGTAGCTTTTGCCCATGCCAGCCTTTCATCATCCAGGTACATCATATCCAGGCTTTCTGCCGCCCATGTTTCATTTTTCAACCTGTTCAGCATACGCCATGTTACTACCTGTACACCTGGCACTTCGCTCCACATGCTGGTCGTTAATTCACTCCAATGTTTATTATCCAGCTCCTCTTTCTTTTCTATTTGTGCTAAACATTTTTCGCATATGAGTATAGTATTTTCTTCATATCCTCCTGTTTGAGGTGGCACTTCGTACGCACTTAGTTTAGTTTCAGCAGCACACAACTCACATTTACCTTCACTGCGGGCAAGTAATCTTTCTTCAAGTTTCATAACATTTGTTCTAATCGGGCCGCAAAGATAAAAAAGAAAATACTTCATACACTAACTTTACCGCTATATGTACTCTAAGCAAGAGATATCAAAACAAAAACAGGTATTCTGGACAACATTCGGAAAATACATGCAGCCTGTTTTATCTGCCGATGGGGAAGAAATAAACTGGGTAAATTATAAAACCGGCATAAGTGGCATAACGTTTAAAATGGATGTAGATAACAGGCAGGCAACCATTCAGATACGCTTATCGCAAGTAGATACTACCTTACAAAAGAAACACTATAACCAGTTTTTACTACTGAAATCAATGCTACAAGCGGAGCTGAACGAAGAATGGCAATGGCAACCTATGACTGCTAATGAAGATGGCAGAATAGTCTGTACCATAGGTAAGCAACTTTCGGGGGTTTCTATTCACAGAAATGAGGATTGGCCGGCAATTATATCTTTCCTGAAACCCAGGATTGTGGCGCTCGATGCATTTTGGAGTAACGCTAAGTATGCTTTTGAAAGTATAATGTAACAATGTATATGTTGGCTTTATTTTTATAATGTTATTGTCTATGAGAATCGCTACATACAATGTAAATGGGGTAAATGGCAGGCTGCCTGTACTATTACGCTGGCTGCAAGAAACAACACCCGATATAGTATGCCTGCAGGAGTTGAAAGCTCCACAGGAAAAATTTCCTGAACAGGCGATTGCAGAATTGGGGTATAACGCCCTGTGGCATGGACAAAAAAGCTGGAATGGAGTAGCTATACTGACAAAAGATGCTGAGATAACAGAAATACGCAAGGTATTGCCCGGGGACACCGAAGATATTCATAGCAGGTATATTGAAGCAGAGATAAACGGGCTTATTATTGGTTGTCTTTACTTGCCTAATGGAAACCCGGCACCCGGACCTAAGTTTGATTATAAACTGAAATGGTTTGAACGGTTACAAGTACATGCAGCAGAGCTTATGGCATCTAAAAAGCCTGTAATACTTACCGGCGATTATAATGTGATGCCTACCGAACTGGATGTATATAAACCTGAAAAATGGGTAAACGATGCTTTATTTCGACCTGAAACAAGAGAAGCATTTCAGAAGTTAATGTCTCAAGGCTGGACGGATGCTATTCGCACCCTTTACCCTGATGAAAAAATATATACCTTCTGGGATTACTTCCGGAATGCCTATGGCCGTGATGCCGGCCTGCGAATAGACCATTTTTTATTGAGCCCCAAAGTGGCAAAAAAATTGACAGCCGCAGGTGTGGATAAGCATGTACGGGGCTGGGAAAAAACCAGCGATCATGCACCTGTATGGATAGAATTAAAAGATTGATTCTTACTTCAACATTTTAAAGGCATTCATTACGGCCTGGTGGCCTATAGTAGCATGATCTTCATCAGGCAGATAATCAAAATAGCATTGGATGTGCTTGTTGTTTGATTGTTTCAGTTTGTCAGCCAGCACATTTGCGTCTACTTCCATCACACGTGGCGGGGTACCGGGTGTTATACCTTCTTTACCTACACCAACATATATACTTGTGGCTTGTGATATCGCCGGCATAGCCTTATTTAGCAAAGAACCATTATCCCACCACAGGCTGGGGCTTATAATGATGTATTTATTAAACAGTTTGTGTTTTTTAAAAAGTATTTCAGTAGCCAGCAACCCACCTAATGATTGGCCAATAAGCATACGTTCATTATTAGTTTTATAAGCCCTCTTAATGTAGGGTTGTAGTTCTTTCTCAATAAATGCTATAAACTTATCTGAATGCCCTGCCGCCGGATATTTCTTTTTATCATCTTCTACAGTGGTAGGAAATGTAAAATCTCTCAACCTGTTTGTATTAGCTATTCCTACTACTATCGATTTCGGTATTTTGTTGACCCACGGAAAGGTATTGTATTGCACCAAACCGGCTACATGTATAAAGTCCTCATCGGCACCACCATCCAGCAGGTATATAACAGGGTACAAAGTGGTTGAGTCAGGAGCATATCCTTCTGGAAGGTATATATTCAGTATTCTTGTTTCTTTCAGTATGTCTGAATGCAAAGAATCAATAACACCTAATACGAAAGGACGCTGGGCTGCAGCAAATGTGCTAACGAGTGTAAGAAATATGGCAAATATGAAATAGCGTATCATTGCAATGGTTTGTGCAATGATACGCACAATTATTATTTCTTCTTTTTAACAGTATTCGTGTGCTTTACCGGTTGAGGTTTAGGTTTTATGGTGGCCTCCTGCAGTGTAGGAAATTCAAATGATGTTATCAATTGAGACAACTTTGTAAACAATGCACTGCTGCGCATATACAATATCATCATAGGAAACATCTTGAAGAACCCCCTTTTAGCAGTAGTGATATTAAACCATGTGGTTAGGTAGCTAAGCAATGGCATACCAAAGTATATAATGGCAATGCCGAACAACATGAATGTAGCTTCTTTACTGAAACGCCTGAAAAATATAATATCAATAACAAGGATAAGCAGGAAGATATAAATAAAGTAGCCATAGAGTGCTATATTATCTCCCCCAAACAAAAGCTGAGAATTCATGCCGCTCAGCCAATCAAAATATATCGACAGTGGTTGGGGATTCAATTGTTCTCCTACATCAATACCTACCGGTAAATAATTCTTTACAAAGATGTTTACCCATACATAGTAAAAGACAAAAGGAATAGCCCCCATCAACACAACACTATATCCTATTCGTAAGAATGGTTCTTTTCCTTTCCACATATGGTAGGCCAGTAGCGGTGCCGATAAGGCAATAAATACCAGCGTATCCAACCTTATAAAGGTAGCGAGGCCATACATGAGGCAACTGAAAAGAAATAAGTTGTACTCTTTTGTCACGATGTACTGGTACATATAGTAAAAACCCATGAAGAAGAGTATCATATTACTATAGTCCCAAAGAATGATATAAGTATAACCATACACCTCCGGTATTGTCAGGAAGAATAGCATAATGATACCGGTAAGGAAAGGGTGGAGTTTTTCCCTTACAAGGCTGTAAAGCCATACAGAAAAACAGATGTACATTATACTAAGCCATACCTGTCCAAATGGATGTACCAGTAACTTATATATTATCTGAAGATCGGTAATGAATGGTGGCTTTAGTAAGTTTGGCGTACTTTCCAGCAAGTTTACGCTCCATACAGAATTATTGATGGTATGCTCCTTAACAGCATATTCAGCTAATGCTTCCGGGCCGGACATTACATCTCGGGCATTGGGTGGATAATAGTAGCAACGCCATAAACTGGGAACCGCTAATGCTATGAACAGTATAATAAAAAGCAATTCATAGAGTGGCGGAAACTTTATTTTCATTTGCTTGAATACCCCAAAATCATAACGCTTTATTACGAATATATTTAGCAGCAGGGTAGCAGCACATATAAAAATGATCACATTGCCTTTTGTAATGGGCATGTGAAACATTTCAATCAGCATTGGCAACAGAGAAAACACTACAATGCCAATGATAGACGACACAGCAAAACTTATTAGCGGACGCAGTTTTACCTTAAACATGGCCAATATACCACGGCCCGCTAAAAACTGCGTAACGATAAGAAATAATAAACCTGGTAAATTCATATTATTTATTTGGCAATCGATTTAAAGATATTTAGAACCCTGGCAACATCTGCACTGTCTTTCAATTTCTCAAATACAAAATTCTTCCCTTCAAATATGATACAGCAATTCGCCTTATACTTGTCTTTGGAATCAACAGTCG
>CAMLKS010000026.1 GCA_946480675.1 uncultured Bacteroidota bacterium | reverse complement strand
ACAGGGAACGAAGGTTTTGCATCTATAACTACCCCTTGGTTAACCGCCGGCATTTCTACCAGTGTAGGCGCCATCGGATCTACCTCTGCAACCGGTGCTTCCGGAGCAGGTGCTGATGCGGTACTTGTATTCTGGTCGCCCAGTGTTACGATTATTTTCTCCGGCTCATTATTCTTTGCAGGCATCTCCATATTGATCTCTTTATGGTTGAAGCCTGTAGCAATAACAGTTACAGATATTTTATCATCCAGATTCGGATCATGGCCCATACCCAGTATTACATCACAGTTATCGCCGGCTTGTTGCTGCACATATGCCTGTATTGCTTCTGCTTCATCCATAGTGTGCTCAAACTCGCCCGCTGCAGATGTGATGTTCAGCAGTATCCATTTAGCACCACGGATATCGTTATCATTCAGCAATGGCGAATTCATAGCCTGCTCTACTGCATGCAGTGCGCGGTTCTCGCCTGATACACAGGCGCTACCCAGTATAGCTACGCCTCCGCTCTTCATTACGGTGCATACATCCGCAAAGTCCACGTTTATCTGTCCTGTGCTGGTGATAACATCTGTTATACATTTTGCAGCAGTAGCCAGTACGTCATCTGCTTTTGCAAAAGCCTGGGTAAATGGCAGGTTACCAAATTGCTGACGCAGTTTATCATTAGATATGATAAGGATGGTGTCTACATGCTCACGCATACGGTCGATACCTTCCTGCGCTTGTTTCATACGCTTACGACCTTCGTATGTAAATGGCGTAGTAACGATACCCACGGTAAGGATGCCCAGTTCGCGGCATATTTTAGCCACTACCGGTGCACCACCCGTACCCGTACCACCACCCATACCGGCAGTGATGAAAGCCATGCGGGTATTTACTTTCAATATCTTCGAAATATCTTCAAAGCTTTCTTCGCTGGCTTGCTTACCTATCTCCGGGTTGGCTCCGGCACCCAAGCCTTGTGTGAGGTGTGGTCCCAGTTGTATTTTATTAGCTACCGGGCTCAAAGCCAGCGCCTGAGAATCGGTATTGCATATCACAAAGTCTACGCCTTCAACGCCAAGGCTATGCATATAGTTAACGGCGTTACTACCGCCACCACCTACACCTATCACTTTCAGGATAGAAGATTGATTTTTGGGAATTTCAAAGTGTATCATACAATAATTATTTGTGGGTTAGTAATTCAGTTGTTATGAGTAAGTATTTCTGTGTTTTAATTATTCAATTTCCTGATCGTCTACTTCTTCAAAGAAGCGCATAAATTTTCCTTTCAGTCCGTCAAACAATTTCTTGAGGTTCTCCGTGCGCTTTACATTTTTCTGTCCGTTCATCTCAGCCATTTCTTCATCTGTATCTTCTGCTACTTTCATTTCATCTACTACCGGTGCCATCTCTTCTTCTGTTACGTGGATGATGTTGCCACCTTCACCAACAAAACGCAGACGTCCATTTTCAAAATCATGATAGCCACGTAGTATCAAACCGATACATGTAGAATACATAGGGTTCATCATTGTTTCAGAATGATTTCCCGACAAATGCTCATTTGGATAACCGATGCGGGCACCTAAACCCGTTACATACTCCGTAAGTTGTATAATGTGCTTCAGCTGTGCACCACCACCTGTAAGAATGATGCCACCATACAACCTTTTATCAAGGTCTATCGTTTTCAGGTGATATACTACATAGTCTAGTATCTCCTGCATACGCGCCTGTATAATATTCGCCAGGTTCTTTACAGAAATTTCTTTCGGCGGTAAACCACGCAGACCAGGGATGGTAATGTATGCATTCGCATTGGCTTCGTCAGCCAATGCCGTACCAAACTGTACTTTCATCTGTTCTGCCTGTGCACGTAATACCCCCAGTCCATTACGTATATCGTTTGTAATGTTCACACCGGCATATGGTATTACTGCTGTATGTTTTAATACACCATCATAAAACACTGCCATATCGGTAGTACCACCACCTATATCCACTATAGCCACACCTGCTTCCAGGTCTTCATCATTCATTACAGCCGCAGCAGATGCTAATGGCTGCAACACCAGGTCGCGTGTTTTGAGTTGCGATTTATCTACACAACGTTTGATGTTGCGTATAGCATTTCGGTCACCAGTTATGATGTGGAAGTTAGCACCTATCTTCACGCCACTCATCCCTATCGGGTCTATCACATTAGGCGTGCTATCCACCATAAACTCTTGCGGCACGATATCGATGATCTGATCACCGGCAGGAATATATGTTTTGTATTGGTCACGTACCAGCAGGTCTATATCTTCCTTGCTAATCTCTTCTTCCGTACGTGTCCTTACCCTGTCACCACGAGTTTGCAAGCTCTTGATGTGCTGCCCGGCTATACCTACATACACCTCCTTGATCTCAAGGTTCGGATTTGACTGTATGCATTTTTCTATGGCCATTTCTATAGAGCGGATGCACTGCTCTATATTCATTACCACGCCATGGCTCACACCCTGAGATTCCGACTTACCAAAGCCAAGTATCTCCAGCTTGCCATACTCGTTTTTCCGGCCTGCAATAGCTACCACCTTAGTGGTGCCTATATCCAGGCCTACAATGATGGGTTGATCTTTTTTACTCATATTGCGTTGCGTTTTTAAGCTGTTATTTCATTTATTGCGCTTGATAGAGGTATTTAGGTTTTTTCTCTTTATTGTCGTTTTTATCTTTAGGGGCTGTTTGCTTCTTTTTATCTTTTACTGCTTTTGTTACTACTGCTTTCTTTGCCGGTGCTTTCTTTGGCGCTACAGCAGCCTTAGTAGTTTTCACCGGGGTGGGTTTTGTTTGCTTCATTACCGGTTTAGGCTGTGGCTTTATTGCAGTTTTTGCTACGGTTGGCTTAGCTATTACCGTTTGCACAGGTGCTACAGGTTCATGCACTACCGCCTTCTGCACAGGTGCTTTGGTAGTTTTGGCAATAGTGATAGCTGTTTGCGGTACCGGTTTTGATATAGCCATCGATTTGCTGTTGGCAGTAGAATCTGAACCTATCACCGCTTTCACCCAATTCATATTGCTCATCGCTTTGTCCACCGGTGCTTTCCATTGCACTGCCGGTGATGCCACTACCTGTGATGCATAACGAACATCCAGCACTTCATATTTATCCCAGCCTATACGGTTCAATACTTTTTTGTAAAAGGCATACAAATTATCAAACTTCTCATCCAGCCTGCTGGTATCTCCTATCAGTATTTTGTGATTGCCTAATACGGGCACTACTTCAAATGTTTTATCATCGGTGCATACTATCTGCGATATCTGTGCACTCCAGAAAGAATCATGTTCTATATATTTGACCATCGCCACGATCTGTGCGCGCATAGCATCGCCACTACTATCTTCATTCAGCACGGGCACATTGGTTACTACAGTACTGTAGGGTACGTATCTATCGCTAAGCGGCATGGCCTTCATTGTATGATCCAGATAATAACTTGCACCACTCTGGTCAAACAAGCGTGCCACCGGCACTCGCTGTTCAATATTTACATGCACCACTTTCCTGTTATCTACATATACCTGCGCATCTTCTACCCATGGGTTTGCATCCATTACCTTTTCCATACGGCTGGTATTGATGCTGCCGATGCCGGTCGTATTCACATCCACACCTGCATCATTCTGCAGTATGCTCTTAACTTCTTCTTTATCTATAAATTGGTACTTATCATTCTTTATAGTTATCTCAAAGCCTTTTACCTTTTTATTATCCTGCACTTTTGCTGCGCTGAATACCGCCACAATACAAGCACCTGTAACCAATATGGTTACAAATGTCTGGATGATCCTGCGTGTCGATATTTTGCGTTTTTCGCTCATTACTTCTTTTCCAGTATTTCTTTAATAGGTGCTACCAGCTTATCTATATCACCTGCACCTGCTGTTACAAACAGATCCAGTGGTGCAGATTCCACATATTTTATCAATCCCTCTTTCGATAGGATAGTATGATTGGGGTTACCCATTCTATCTGCTATCATCTGCGTGCTCACACCCTCCATTGGCAGCTCTCTTGCAGGATAGATATCCAGCAACAATACTTCATCTGCTATATCCAGGCTGTGTGCAAATCCATCTGCAAAGTCGCGTGTGCGGCTATACAGGTGCGGTTGAAATGCCACAACACACTTACGTTTCGGAAACAGGCGCTTAGCGCTGCTTATTAATGCTGCTAACTCTTCCGGGTGATGTGCATAGTCATCTATATACACCACACTATCAGTCTTCACGATATACTCAAAGCGGCGCTTAATACCCTTAAACCCTGCCAATGCTTTTTTCACTTTAACACCGTCCACCTTCATCAGTTGCGTAACAGCTACAGCAGCTATAGCATTCTCTACATTATGCATCCCCCCTATCGGCAAGTGCAAGCCTTCTATCGTCCAGCTCTTTGTTATTATGTCAAAAATGTAACCACCGTCTTTCTGCACTATATTAGCTCCATATATATCAGCGGCATCATTCTGCAGACTATAGCTTATAATATTATCACCTTTCAAATCTTTTGCCCTATGCAAGCCATGTTTTACCAGCAGTGTACCGCCAGCTTTTATATTGGCAGTGTATTGTATGAAGGCAGCCTCCATTTCTTCAGCGGTACCATATATATCCAAATGGTCGGGGTCCATGGCCGTAAGCACAGCAATATCCGGGCGGAGTTTTAGAAAACTACGGTCATACTCATCGGCTTCTACAACGGCAGTTGGCTGTTCACTACTCCAATAGTTGCTGTCATAGTTTACAGATATGCCACCCAGGAAGGCATTGCAACCTGCACCAGCTTCACGCAGCAGGTAAGCTATCATGGTAGATACTGTTGTTTTACCATGCGTACCTGCAACAGTTACTGAAAACAGTGCTTCCGTTATCCACTGCAGTACATCACTTCTTTTATATACTGCATAACCATTATCACGAAACCAATTAAGTTCTGTATTTTCCTTAGGTATAGCTGGCGTATATACAATCAGCTCTGCCGCTTTATCTGCTATAGTGATATCATCTGTGTAATGAACAGGAATACCTTCAGCCACCAGCTTTTTAGTAAGCGTGGTTTCTGTACGGTCGTAGCCGGATACTGCTGCACCCTGCTGCTTGAAAAAGCGGGCAAGCGCACTCATACCGATACCACCGATACCTATGAAGTAAACTCTTTTTATATTCCTTACATCCATTACTTAGCTATCTCTATTACTTTATTAGCAATTCTTTCATCAGCATTTTTTATAGCCATGCTGCGTAGCGCATTCTTCATTACTTCCTGCATGGCATTATCATGCAGCAGATTTTTCAGTTTCTTTACCAACTCTGCTTTAGCATCACTGTCTTTCACCATCATAGCAGCATTGTGCTCTACCAGCGCCATTGCATTGCTGGTCTGGTGATCTTCCGCTGCATATGGATACGGCACAAATACTACCGGCTTCGCTACTATGCACAACTCAGCAATTGCCAATGCGCCTGCACGCGATATCACCACATCCGCCGCAGCATATGCATAATCCATCTCACGTATAAAGTCAAAAACCTTTACTTTATCCTGATGCAGCGCTACGCTTGACACAGCAGTTTCATAATATGGTTTACCCGTTTGCCATATCACCTGCACATCTTCTTTCAAAATTTCCATCAGGCCGGTATCTATAGCTTCATTTATAGACTTGGCCCCCAGGCTTCCACCTATTACCAGCACAGTTTTCTTTTCGCTGTTCAGCCCAAACCATGATATGGCTTCCTGCTTCGTAACAGCCGACTGGGATATTTTAGCACGCACAGGGTTGCCTGTCAATACCAACTTTTCTTTCAGGAAGAAGCGATCCATTTTCTCATAGGCTACACACACGGCCTTTGCCTTCTTACCCAATATTTTGTTGCTCTTTCCGGCATAAGAATTTTGTTCCTGCACCAGCGTGGGGATACCCATACCTTGTGCTGCATTCAGCATAGGAAAACTGGCATAGCCCCCCACACCTACTACTGCGTTGGGTTTAAACTCCTTTATAATGCTGCGTGCCTTCAATGCGCTTTTTATCATTTTAAATGGCAACGACAGGTTTTTAAGCATATTGCTGCGGTTAAACCCTACGATATCCAATCCCACTATTTCAAAACCTTCCTGCGGCACTTTCTCCATTTCCATGCGCCCCAATGCACCTACAAAGAGTAGTTGTGTATCGGGGTTCATACGTCTCAGCGCATGCCCGATAGCCACAGCAGGGAAGATATGTCCTCCTGTGCCGCCACCAGCTATTATCACACGCAGATTGTTCATACTATGCCGCAGCTAATTTTGTTTTCGTTGTTGTTTCTTTTTCTGTTTCAGTGTCTTTTACACTTTTCTTTTTACCCTCCATTTCGTCTACATACCTGCTTACACTCAGTATTACACCTATCGCCACACTGGTAAACCATATATATGACCCTCCCATACTTACCAGCGGCAGTGTTAAACCTGTAACCGGCACCAGGTGCACATTTACAGCCATGTTGAGCATTGCCTGGAATACCAACGTAATACTCAACCCTACTGCAAGGAAGGCACCAAAGGCATAAGGGCACCGTCTGAATATGAGGATACTCCTCCACAAGAATAGCAGGTATAGCACTATCAGTGCTGCGCCTCCAATCAATCCATATTCCTCTATTACTATAGAATAAATAAAGTCTGAATAAGGGTGCGGCAGGAAATTGCGCTGCTGGCTATTACCCGGCCCGCGACCTGTAACACCGCCATTTGCAATAGCTATTTTAGCCTGCTGTACCTGGTACACGTCTTCTTTCTTTTTACCGTTCTCATCATCCTTACCTATGAAGTCGTGTATACGCTGCTCCCATGTAGCGGCACGGCCAAAGCCTGTTATTTTAGAAACGGTAAACAACATGACCACACCTATCAGACCTGCAAATGCAAGCAATGCAATGTGGCTAACTTTTACCCTGCCTATAAAAAACAGTATGCAACAGGTAAAACCTAACATCAGTGCAGTAGAAAGGTTAGCCGGCGCAATAAGTGCACACGTTACCAGTACCGGCACCAACACCGGCATAAAACCTTTTTTCCAATCCTTAATGACCGCTTGCTTAACTGACATAATGCGAGCGAGAAACATGAACAGTGCCAGCTTGGCAAGGTCAGAAGTCTGGAATGTAACATTTATAACCGGGAGCCTTATCCAACGCGAACCTTCATTAAGTGTAGTACCGAAGAACAGTGTATATATCAATAACGGCAAACTGATAAGATATAACAGTATAGCTATACGGGCGAATTTGGTGTAGTTTACCTTATGTACCCAATATATGATAAGCAAACCAAGACCTAATACCATCAATTGCTTTATCAGGTAGTAGCTTGAATTCTTATCCATACGGTAAGCCAACGAACCTGTAGAGCTATATACAGCCAGCAGACTTATAAACGATAGTACGATGACTACCGCCCATATTACCTGGTCTCCTTTTGTACGTTTAAATAGCTGGTTCATTCTACTTTACTTAATTATTGAATTACAGTTCGTGTACGGCATCTTTAAACTGACGGCCACGGTCTTCATAATTTTTAAACAGGTCGAAACTGGCGCATGCGGGTGAGAGTAGTACTGCATCGCCTTTTTCTGATAATGCATAAGCTGCTTTTACGGCATCTTTTGCACTTTGCGTGTCTATTATATTCTCTATCACACTATCAAATGCTACATGTATCGGGGTATTATCTATCCCCATACAAACTATAGCTTTTACCTTTTCCTGTACCAGTTCCATGATCTCGTTATAATCATTACCCTTGTCCTGGCCGCCCAGTATCAATACAGTCGGCTGCTTCATGCTTTCTAATGCAAACCATACAGAGTTTACATTGGTAGCTTTACTATCATTAATGAAATCAACACCACGCACAGTTGCTACAAATTCAAGCCGGTGCTCCAAGCCTTCAAATGTGGCGAAGCTTTCCCTGATCTTTTCTTTACGAATACCTGCTATACGCGCTGATATGCCTGCTGCCATGCTATTGAATTGATTGTGCTTGCCTTTGAGAGAAAGATCGTGGATAGACATGTTTAATTCTTCGCCATCAACCTTAATGTGCATTTCATCATTTTTAATAAAGCCTCCTTCGTTCAGATGTTGTTGCTCGCTCATCGTAAAAAATATTGTTTGTGAATGAATGGGATGGTCCTGCAAATAGTTGGTTATTACAGGATCGTCTTGGTTAGTAATGAAATAATTATTCTCTCTTTGGTTCCTGGCTATATTAAACTTCGATGCTATATAGTTGTCAAATTTGTAATCATATCTATCAAGGTGGTCTGGTGTTATATTCAATAGTACAGCTACATCCGGCCTGAATTCATGTATATCATCCAACTGAAAACTGCTCACCTCTATTACATACCATTCGCAAGGCTTTTCTGCTATTTGCCTGGCAAAGCTGTAACCTATATTACCTACCATCGCCACATCAAGCCCTCCTTCTTTCAGCAGGTGATATGTTAGTTTTGTTGTGGTGCTTTTACCGTTGCTGCCAGTTATCGCTATTATCTTGCTATCATCTTTATACCTGTATGCAAATTCTATTTCACTGCATACTTCAATACCTGCTTCACGGATTTGTTTTACTATTCTTACTTTGTCACTGATACCGGGGCTTTTCACCACTATATCGGCATTCATTATTTGCTCTATTGTATGGCCGCCTTCTTCAAAAACAACCCCTGCATTTACCAGTGTCTCTTTATACTCCGGCTTCAATTGTCCACCATCTGTCACAAAAACATCCCAACCGCGCTGTTTACCCAGCAGTGCAGCACCTACACCACTTTCAGCAGCGCCAAGTATCACCAGTCGTTTTTGTTGCCCGTTATTCACTATCTCATCTTTAATGTTACAATACTCAATACTGCCAGCACAATACCTATTATCCAGAAACGCGTTACAATTTTACTTTCATGGTAACCCAGTTTTTGGTAATGGTGGTGCAATGGTGACATCAGGAATATCCTGCGACCTTCACCGTATTTCTTTTTAGTGCGTTTGAAATACCCTACCTGTATGATAACCGACAACAGTTCCACCAGGAAGATGCCACAGATGATAGGTATCAAAAGCTCTTTCCTTACGATTATCGCCAGCGATGCAATGATACCACCGAGTGCAAGGCTTCCCGTATCGCCCATGAACACCTGGGCCGGGTAAGCATTGTACCAAAGGAAGCCAACACATGCACCAATAAAGGCACCGATGAATATGGATAGCTCACTAAGATTAGGTATATGCATAATATTGAGGTAACCTGCAAAAATGTAGTTGCCCGATACGTAGGCAAATACACCCAGGCATACACCTATAATAGCTGATACACCTGTCGCCAGCCCATCTATGCCATCTGTAATGTTTGCACCATTTGACACCGCAGTAATGATGAATATTACAAACAACACGTAAATAATTGGCGTCACTATACCAACAGCCCCTTCGCCAAATACAGCTGCTATACGCTCATAACTCAGCTCGTGGTTCTTTACAAATGGAATGGTGGTGGTAGCCGTGCGCACCGTTACATATGTATGCGACTGGCCATTTTGGTCCATACGGGTATATGGCTTATTTACCTGCTGTTCTGTAGCGTTTTTAAGTATCGGCTGCCCCTCTACCACCTGCCTGGTAGTCACTACATGCTCGTTATAGTACATGGTTAGCCCTACTATGATACCCAAGCCTACCTGCCCCATTATCTTAAACCTACCTGCAAGGCCTTCTTTATTCTTCTTAAATACTTTTATATAATCATCTATAAAACCAACCAGCCCCAACCATACTGTGGATACCAGCATCAGGATGATGTACACATTCTCTATCCTTGCAAATAGCAAGGTCGGGATCACTATAGCTGCTATGATGATGATACCACCCATCGTTGGCGTGCCGCGTTTCTGGTTCTCGCCTTGCAAACCAAGATCCCGCACCAGTTCACCTATCTGTTTGCGCTGCAGGTATTTTATCAGGGTTTTACCCAATACAGTAGTGATGATCAACGACAATATAATAGCCATTGCTGCACGGAAGGTGATATAATAAAACACACCTGCCCCAAACATCCCGAAGTGCTCACGCAAATATGTAAAGAGGTAGTACAGCATCTATGCTACTATTTATTTAATGTTTTAAAAGCTTCCACTAATATTTCACGGTCGTCAAACGGGTACTTCACTCCTTTTATCTCCTGGTAAGTTTCATGTCCCTTACCGGCTATTAGTATTATATCGTTCGGCTGAGCCAATGCGCAGGCTGTTTTAATAGCTTCTTTCCTATCTGTAATACGCAGCACTTTTCTTTTGTGCGACATAGTAAGGCCCGATTCCATTTCATTCAATATCACTTCCGGGTCTTCACTACGCGGATTATCCGCTGTCAATATGGCTTTGTCGCTATGCTCGCAAGCCACTTCTGCCATTATCGGGCGCTTGGCTCTATCCCTATCGCCACCACAGCCTATCACGGTTATCAATTGTTGGCCACCGGTACGAAGCTGATTGATAGTAGCTAGCACATTTATCAATGCATCAGGCGTATGCGCATAGTCTACTATACCCAATACCTTATCATTTTCAGACATAAAGGTTTCAAACCTGCCCGCTGCACCATGCAGGTTGCTTAGCGTGGCCAATACCTGCAGCTTGTCTTCCCCCAGCAGTGTAGCTATACCATATACTGCCAGCAGGTTATAAGCATTAAAAGTGCCTATCATCCTGAAATAAGCCTCATGATTATCTATATGCATCACTAGGCCGGTCAGGTTGTTTTCCAGCACCTTACCTTTAAAGTTGGCAGGCATGCGCAGGCTGTAAGTATATTTTTCAGCCTTCGTGTTTTGCAGCATTACCATACCGCGTTTATCATCTGCATTTGTAAGTGCAAATGAACCGGCTGGTAATTCATCAAACAACTGCTTTTTAACCCTGATGTATTCGTCAAAGTTTTTATGATAATCCAGGTGGTCGTGTGTAATGTTCGTAAATGCCGCACCTGCAAACTCAATACCTGCTATACGGTGCTGGTGTATAGCGTGCGAGCTTACTTCCATAAATACATGTGAGCAACCTGCAGCCTGCATACGCGCCAGCAATGTTTGCACACTGATAGCATCCGGCGTAGTATGGGTTGATACCTCTATCACGTCATCTATATGATTCTGTACAGTAGATATCAATCCGCATTTATATCCCAGCTCTTTAAATAGATTAAATAAAAGTGTTGTGGTTGTAGTCTTACCGTTTGTACCCGTCACACCTACTACCTTCATTTTAGACGAAGGATTACCATAAAAAGCTGCTGCCAGCAAACCTGCTGCTTTATTACTGCTTTTTACCTGCACATATGTTACGCCAGGCAGTAGTTGCTGTGGTAGTTGCTCGCATACGATAACAGTGGCACCTGAAGCAATAGCCTTATCTATAAATGTATGTCCATCTGAAGCCGCCCCGCTGATGGCAATGAACATGCTACCTGCAGATACTTTGCGCGAGTCGATGAATAATGCAGACACTTCTACATTATCATTTCCCACCACTTTCAGCGGTTCAATAGCAGATAATATGTTCTTCAACAGTGGCATTAGCTTAGTTGCAGTATTATAGATTGTCCTTTTACGATTTTTGTTCCCGGCGCTATCGATTGCGCCTGTACTTTGCCCCTGCCTCTCACCGTCACTTGCAACCCCTCTTTCTCCAGCAGGTATACAGCATCTTTCAAGCCCAGGCCATTTACATCCGGCACCTGTCCTTTATATACATTAGCCGGCTTCACGTACACATTCTTATTCGAGTCTGCCACCAATTGGCCTATATATTCATCAGTTTCAAATTGCGCCTGCTTACCTAATGCACGTAGCAGCACATTATAACTGCTTACACCCGCCAGTTTTGCAGGGATAATGTTCTTATTCAGCATAGCAATGCTATCCAGCGGGCCATCCCATCCTTTACTGCCTGCAAATACTTTGTCCGCTATCATCCTGAATACAGGCGCAGCTATGGTACCACCGTAATAGGCACCGGAATGTGGCTTTGTCCTGATAACTACTGCTATCGTGTACTTAGGTTTCTCTGCCGGGAAATACCCTACAAACGAACCTTGATAAACCCCATCGCTATATTTAATGCCTTTATCTGCTACTTGTGCCGTACCGGTTTTACCTGCTATGCTATAAAACGGGCCTTGTATGTGCTTAGCCGTACCGCTCACCGCCACCTCGCGCATACATTCCCTCAGTTGCCTGATGGTAGAAGAATCGGCTATGGACTCTTCAACTACTTTAGGCTTGATTGTTTTTACTGCTTTGCCGTACTCTCTTACTTCACTTATCAGGTATGGGCGCATCATTTTACCATTGTTGGCTACAGCATTATATACCATACACGTATGCAGCGGGCTTATCTGTATCTCATAACCATAGGCCATCCAGGGCAGCGTGGTAGCACTCCAGCTTTTACTCTTAGGCGTTTTTACCAATGGTTTACGCTCACCGGCCAGGTCTATGCCCGTGCGTTCATTCAAGTGCAGGTCATGTAAATGCTCTATATATTTTTCCGGTTTAGAACCATAATACTGATAGCCCAGTTTCGCCATGGCCACATTCGACGAATGTGCAAATGCGTCTTTAATACTCAGCACACCTAAGCCCAGGTGAGAGTCGCGCAGTGTCAACCTGCCAAATTTCATTACACCACCCTGCGCATTTACCTTGTCATTAATGTTGATATATTTATCTTTCAACAAAGCCAGCAGCGTCACCAACTTAAAGGTGGAACCAGGCTCTGTGGGTATCATAGCGTAATTGAAATCTTCCCAGTACGTACCATTCTTCTGGCGGCCCAGGTTTACCAATGCGCGTATCTTGCCCGTTTCTACTTCCATTACTATACACGTACCATACAGGCACTCATACTGCTGCAATACACTCAGCATGGCATGCTCTGCTACATCCTGTATACCTATATCCAGTGTCGTTACCAGGTCTTTACCGTTTTGCGCATCCACTTCCGATCCTTCTACCGGCACCCATACACCGCCCGTTGCTTTTTGCTCTACCCTACTGCCGTTCTCGCCATTCAGCACCGTATCGTAGGTTTTTTCCATACCTATCGTCTGGCTGTTTTCACGCCACAGACCTATGGTACGGTAAGCCAGCATACCATACGGGTTTATACGTTTGATGCGCGGGTCTTCTATAAAACCGCCGCGGCGCTTTCCTTTATTGAATATCGGGAAGCTGCGCAGCGATTGGTATTGATAATAAGGCAAGTTCTTGCAAAGCAGCCAATAACGCGATTGCTTTTTAAAACCAGCCACCAATTGTTTTTTATATGCAGATGCCGGTGCGTCACCAAACAGCTCGCTGATGCATTCAGACAGGGTATCTACATATTTATTAAAAGTGTCCTTCTGTATTACAGAGAAATCGATATGCACATCAAACTGCGGAATAGAAGAACACAGCAGTTGTCCGCCT
>CAMLKS010000025.1 GCA_946480675.1 uncultured Bacteroidota bacterium | reverse complement strand
TGTATGGCACTGGGGCGATGCCACCACCTCTACCGGCGCTAACCCTACGCATGCTTACACAGCAAGCGGCAACTACACTATCAAACTGGTAGTGACCGATATGTACGGCTGTAAAGATTCGGTTACTAAAAATGCTATGATACAGGTAAATAAACCTGTTGTAGCGTTTTCGTTAAGCGATACGGCTGCTAACTGCCCGCCATTGGCCGTTACTATGACCAATGCTTCTACCGGTGCAGTTTCCTACAACTGGACTTTTGGTAACAATAGTTATTCTTCCATAACAAATCCGTCTACGCTTTATACCTATCCGGGTATCTATTCTGTAAAACTGGTTGCAACCAGTTCTGCAGGTTGTAAGGATTCGCTTACTAAAACAGTAAGGGTAGATGGCCCTACGGGTACCTTCAGCTATTCGCCTGTTACAGGGTGTAATCCGCTGACGGTAAACTTTACCGCTACCAGCAATAATGCTACATCCTATATATGGGATATGAGCAACGGCTTTACGCAAACCACATCTAATACCTCATACTCTTATACATACACCCAAAGCGGGATGTATGTGCCCAAGCTGATATTAAGTGACGGTGCATCTTGTCTTGTGCCCATACAGGGTCTGGATACGGTTAAGGTAGATTATATGGATGCTGACTTCAGCTTTACGCCGAATAACTTATGTAATTCAGGTACGGTAAACTTTACCGATACAGTGTATAATACATTGAGCGCTTTAAGTACACGCAGCTGGAACTTCGGTGACGGTAATACCAGTAGCGCTCATAACCCTTCGCATACGTACACGGCACCCGGCACTTATTCAGTAAGACTGATAATGACCAATACGCGTGGCTGTAGCGATACTATTACTAAAACAGTAACGATACATGCTAATCCTGCTGTAAGCGGCGGCCCGTCACAAGCTATTTGCGCGGGAAGTACCACGCCTGTAACACTGAGCGTAACGGGGGCTTCTACCTATGTCTGGTCTCCTTCTGCAGGCTTGTCTTGCAGCACTTGTGCCAATCCTACTGTATTGCCAACAGCTACTACTACGTATATAGTAACCGGTACCGATACCAATGGCTGTACGGATACAGGTAAGGTGGTCGTTACGGTCAATCCTTTGCCAACAGTGGCAGCCGGCAACGATGTGACTATTTGCAATGGCGCATCTGCAACCTTAGGTGCTACAGGTGCTACCAGCTATGTATGGACACCTGCAGGCACACTTTCTTGCAGCACATGTGCTGCACCGGTAGCGAACCCTACTGCAACAACTAAATATATTGTAACGGGTACCGATGCCAATGGCTGTACCGATACCGGTGCCGTAACAGTAAATGTGAGCAATCTGCCAACAGTGAGTGCAGGTAGCAATGTTACCATATGTGCAGGCAGCAGCACTACGCTGAATGCAACAGGCGCTACCTCATATACTTGGAGCCCTGCAACAGGGTTGTCTTGTACAGGCTGCGCCAGCCCTGTGGCCTCACCGACTACTACTACTACTTATACAGTAACAGGGTCAGGTACTGCAGGCTGTTCCAATACAGCAACGGTTACAGTGACGGTTAACCCGCGCCCCACCGTAGGTGCCAGTGCTAATCGCGCTATCTGTGTCGGCAGCAGTACTACGCTGAATGCAACCGGCGCTGCCTCCTATACGTGGTCACCCGCAACCGGCTTATCATGTACTTCATGTGCCAGCCCGGTAGCTACCCCAACCACCACTACAACTTATACCGTAACAGGCCAGGATGCTAACGGCTGTACCAATACTGCAATAGTAACAGTCACAGTAAATCCTTTACCTAATGTAACAGCCACAGGCGGTACATCCATATGTGCCGGCAGCAGCACTACCATTAACGGTAACGGCGCTGCTACCTATGTGTGGACACCTGCAACCGGCTTATCGTGCACTTCATGTACCAGTCCGGTAGCTACGCCCACCGGCACTACTACTTATATAGTAACGGGTACTGATGTCAATGGTTGTATAGATACCGGCAGGATAACGGTAAGCGTTAACACAAAGCCTACTGTAAGCGCAGGTACACAAAAATCTATCTGTATCGGTGCATCCGCTACACTTACGGCAACAGGTGCAGCTACTTATGTATGGACACCGGCTACAGGCTTGTCTTGTACAACCTGTGCATCACCCACTGCCAACCCTGCAACCACCACTACTTATACAGTAGTAGGTACCGCAGCTAATGGCTGTACAGATACCGACCAGGTGCAGGTAATTGTGAATCCGTTGCCTACGGTAAATGCAGGTACGGACAAAGCCATATGCGCCGGGTCAAGTACTTTCCTAAGTGCTAATGGTGCCGCAAGTTATGTGTGGTCGCCATCGTCTGGCCTGTCATGTACCACATGCGCAGTACCTGCTGCATCGCCAGGCACTACAACCAACTATATTCTTACAGGCACCGATGTTAATGGCTGTGTAAATACGGATACCGTTAAAGTAACGGTGAACCCGATACCCAACATCATTGTCAACAGTTCAGCATCTGTAGTATGTAGCGGTGATAATGTACAGTTGAATGTAAGCGGTGCAAATACGTATCAGTGGACGCCTATTCTGGGGTTATCATGTAATACCTGCAGCAACCCTATAGCTACACCTCCGGCCACTATCACCTATTATGTAGTAGGTAATAGCAATGGTTGTACCGATACAGAGAAAGTAACCATCACTGTAAGGCCTATACCCAATATCAACGCAGGCCCCGATAAGATTATATGTGAAGGCAATAGCGATACGCTGACTGCTACTGGGGGCGTAAGCTACCAGTGGGCACCAGCATCCGGCCTTAGTTGCAACAACTGTGCTACAACCGTAGCCAGCCCGCTTACAACTACTACCTATACCGTAACAGGTACAGATGGTGATGGCTGTAAAGCTACAGATAACGTAACCGTAACGGTCAACCCGTCTCCTGATATCAATGCTGGAGAAGACAAAAAACTGTGTAGCGGCTCTTCTGTACAGTTGAATGCTACAGGCGGCGTTAGTTATGTATGGAAGCCGGGTACATCTTTATCATGTACAAATTGTCCTGATCCTATGGCTAATCCTGTCAACACTATTACATATACGGTAATAGGCAGCGATGCTATTGGCTGTAGCGATTCCGACGAGGTAACCATAACCGTGATAGATAAAGAAGCATTGGTAATTGGCCCCGGCGATAGTATATGTAAAGGTGAAAGCACGGTGCTTTCTGCAAGTGGTGCATCCTCTTACCTGTGGATACCATCTGCCGGACTGAGCGATCCCACATCGCCTAACCCTACTGCTACGCCTGAAGCCACTACCACCTACAGACTCGTGGCTAAACAAGGCGATTGCTTTACTGATACAGCCTCTGTAACCATCCTGGTACACGACTTGCCAAAGGTTGACCTTGGCCCGGACAGGAACATCAGCGGTGGTAGTACCATAGAGCTGATAGCAGAAGGCAACGAAATTGTAAAATATGAATGGACACCGGCCAACCTCGTAAGTTGCCAGGATTGTAGGATAGTCAGCACATCGCCTAATAAAACAACGGTTTATACGGTATTGGTGAGCAATGAATTTGGTTGCGTGGCAAAAGATGAAGTAACCGTTTATGTTAGTTGCGATAAGAGTCAGGTGTTTGTTGCCAATACATTCACACCAAATGGTGATGGTGTAAATGATACGTTCTTCCCGCAGGGTAAAGGACTGAGCAGTGTTAAGAGCTTTAGAGTATATAACAGGTGGGGCGAACTGATGTTTTCAAGAGAAGACATGCCACTAAATAACCCTATGGCAGGATGGGATGGTACTTATAAGAGTGTACAATTAAAACCCGATGTGTTTGTATATATAATCAATGCATTTTGTGAATCTGGGGAACCTATAGAGATGAAGGGAGACATCTCTCTGGTGCGATAAGAATATATGTAACTACTAAAAAGATTTTATGAAAAAACGCATTTACATTGGTAGCCTGGTGTCGGCAGCGGCACTGGCTTTGTGTGCCGGAACGGCAACTGCACAGGATATTCACTTCTCACAATTCTATGAGAATGCTATCCTTCGCAACCCCGCGCTGACGGGTATCTTCAGCGGCGATTATAAAGCTGGCGTTAACTATCGTACGCAATGGAGCAATATCTCTGTGCCGTTCCAAACGATACTGGCTTCGGCAGAAACCCGCATAGCCGTAAATGGCGCGGGAGATTATGTTAGCTTCGGTGTTACGGGCACGTATGATAAGGCAGGTAGCATCAGCTTCAACAGCATGAATGTTTACCCCGCTATCAATTATAATAAGGCTATGGCCGATGGTCACCGTTCTTATTTATCTGTTGGCTTTACTGCCGGGTACATTCAGCGCTCTTTCGATATGTCGAAGGCCACCTTCAGTACACAGTATGTAAATGGTAACTATAATAGTGGTATGGCCAGCGGTGAAAACATCCAGAATGTATCTATGCAGGCGTATGACTTAGGCGCAGGTATCAGCTTCAATAGTAGCATGGGTGCTGCCCGCAATATCAACTATTATATAGGTGCGGCTGCTTATCACATTACCAAGCCAAAGCAAACATTTGCAGGCGATCAGGACTTGCTGCGCCTGGATATGAAGTGGAGTGCCAATGCAGGTGTAAAGGGTAATATAAACGAGCAGTATGCAGTAACAGGACACTTCAATTATACCAGCCAGGGGCCTTATCGCGAGATAATGGCGGGTGGTTTAGTTAGCTGGAGAAATCGTACAGAATCATCAACAATTTTTGCAGTTTATGCCGGCGCTTTTGTACGTTTGCAAGACGCTATCATACCCACTCTTAAAGTTGACTATAATCAATACTCTGTCACCTTATCATACGACGTAAATACATCCGGCCTGAAGCCTGCCAGCAATGGTGCAGGTGGCTACGAAATATCATTATTCGCCCGCGGCAGGTACAAGCAACGCCAGAACAATGGCTACCAGACAGCTTGTCCGCGCTTTGAGCAAATGCTCGATGCAGGCGAAGTAGGATTTTAGAGTTACATATAGGGGATAGAAAAAAGCGAATGGTGTCTACCATTCGCTTTGCCTTTTTTTAGTGTATCGTTATTATTATTATGGGTTGTAAACAAACTTAAACCCGATACCATGTATTGTTTGCAGTTCTACACCTTCTTCGCCTTTTATGAACTTACGCACTTTAGTGATGAATACATCCATACTGCGTCCCAGGAAGTAATCTTCCTTACCCCATACGTTCAGCAATATTTCATCACGCTTCAGCACACGGTTGGCATTTTGTACCAGGTATTTTATCAGGTCGGCCTCGCGCTGTGTTAGCTGGTGAGATACCTTATCATTTTTCAATGTAAGGTTGTTATAGTCAAATTCCAGGGAACCCAGTTTCACGTCAGACGGTGCTTCTTCCACTTTCTTACGTGTGCGTTTCAGAAATACTTCCAGACGCAGCAATAGCTCCTGCATGTTGAACGGTTTGGTGATATAATCATCCGCACCGCTTCTGAAACCTGCTATCTTGTCGTCATCCATGTTTTTAGATGTAAGTAGCAGTATGGGTATGGTTTCATTCTTTTGGCGTATCTGGTTGGCCAGGTGCATGCCATCTTTTTTAGGTAGCATTACATCCAGCAGGCACACATCAAAATTGTGTTTCATGAATTGTTGCCAGGCAGTTTCCGCATCCGGGCAATGTACCACTTCGTATCCGTTGTTCGACAAGCTGTCTTTTACTACGTAACTCAAAGTTGGGTCGTCCTCTACCAGTAATATCTTGGCTTTTTCGGGCATAAATAACTGTAAACTTTTCAGTTAGAAAAATCTGTACCATAAAAGTAATAGATTTTTCTTTATATCCTTAATAATAGTATTTAATATAATGGATGGGCTTATTGTACTTATTAATAGGTATTTGAGTGAGACTATATATCATCAATCTCTATTTCCTCAGCCGGTCTTACCAATTCATATTTACGTGCAAAATTGCACCAGTAGCAATCTTCTTTGCCACAACCATTGTCAAACTCATGGTTCATGATAGCAGCATAGGCATCTTTCAGTTGTTTGCGTACTATATCTTCCTCTTGTTCAAACAACGGTATGTAGATGCGTTTGTATTCATTGGTCTTAGAACCACGTTCCAGGTAGTCAAACATGCCTTCCTTTACTTTCCAGTTCCTATCCTGGTAGTTTTCTATCAGCAGTTTATAAAAGAGCATCTGCCTCCAGTAGTCTCCACCTAATGGTTCTTTTTCATTGGGTGCCGCGGTATATTGTGATGATGACCTGTCCGGGTCGCCACTTTTATAATCTACTACCGTGCAGTTATCTCCGTCCAGTTCTATCTTATCTATCTTGCCTGTTACCGGTACGCCATCCAGCATATAGCGTGGTATCTTGAATTCTATTTCTACATTGGTAGCAAAGGTGTGAATGTACTTTTCATAATAGGCAGTCAACACATTTTTACCCTGCTCCATACGGCGATCATATTGCAGTGGGGTAAAGGATTCCGACTCCTTATACATCTCAAAACCAAAGATATTCAGTACCTCTTCAATTGAAGGGAATACACCTTTATGCTCCTTCATCTGTTTGAACATACGTTCCAGCGTATTGTGCACGGCGCTACCAAATGCCAGCGCATCGCTCTTGAGGTAGGGTACCCTCAGTATGCTTTCATAGTAAAAAGAAACGGGGCAACGCAGGTATTTCGACAATGTAGTATAGCTCATAGTAAACTGTGCCAGTACTTGTTCTATCCATTGATAGTTGGCCAGTTCAATGCGTACAGCAGGCACGGGCACCATAGCCCATTCCATATGCTGCACCAATACCTGCTCCGGTACCGACCAGTCTATCCGCTCTTCCGGCGTGCTTATCTCATCTATAAATACAGAGTGCTCTATGGATTTACCTGCATTGTCGGCAATAGCATAAGATACCTGCAAGTGTTTTTTAGCCCTTGTAAGTGCTACATAAAATAACCTGCGCGCTACTTCTATCTTATATGATTTCTCTGCATCATCGGCTGTATTGGTAATGGTATCCGGCATTTTATATTCATTGCCGCCACCACGTTTTTCCTCCCAGTAGTTTTTGGTAGCACCCACCAGAAACACATATTCAAACTCATGTCCTTTAGCACCATGAGCCGTATAAAAATGCACACCATTTTCATTTTGCACTACACGCTGCACAGGTACGCTGATATTTTCGTCCTGCATCTTTTCTATCATGCGCAACAATTCGCCGGGGGTTATTTTAGCATTGCGGCTATGCACTTCCTTCACAAAGTCGAAAAAGGTATGCAGCACCTGTATGTCCCACACACTATCCTTATGTTGCAGCAGGTGTGCCACCATGCCACTTTCATAAATGATCTTTTCAACCAATAAAGGCAATGGCAGCGATAATTGCTGTTGCAGCCAGTTATCGAGGTTGCGGCCCAGCCTGCTCAGGGCTTTGGCCGATGACAGGTGCAAAGCGGCTACTACCAGTTCGTTGCTCAATGCCAGCCGCCAGTAGTTCTTACCATTCGATTTATTGGCCTGCATATACAATGCCAGCTGCGCTATATCGGTAGGTGAGATGCCATAATATGGTGCATGCATTATCTCAAACAAAATAGCTTCTGCACTGAATGGCTGTGTACGTTCTGCATCCAGCCAGCGTAGCACATTTATCACCTGCTGCACCAGTGGCAACTGCAATACATCTACCGGTTTCTTTACAGAGTAAGGGATACCCTTTCGCTCCATCAGGGCAATGATATTATCGGCCTGTTTATGCTGCGCATAAAGAATGGCTACATCATTCAGTTTTACACCCTGCTTTTGCAGCGCTTCTATCTGCATTACAATGTCTGCCTCTTCCTGTAGTATATTATTATACAGCTTTATGACAGGCTTTACCAGGTCGTTGCCATTGGCAAAGCGTGGATGCGCTGCAACAATATTCTTATCCAGGTTAAGGCCATCCAATTGGTTTATCAACCTTTGATAGTTGTTTTCAATGGTAGCCGTAGCCTTATCCAGTATTGCCTGCGATGACCGGTAGTTTTCAGGCAATACAATTATCTTGATGGTTTCTTTATAGCGCTCGTAAAACTCTATGATATTACGGATACGTGCTCCCTGGAATTCGTATATGCTTTGGTCATCATCGCCCACCACAAATATGTTCGGATCTTCCCAGAACGATGTAAGCTGCTGCAACAGTTCATTCTGCGAACCGTTCGTATCCTGGAATTCATCTACCAGTATAAACTGGTGCCTCTCCTGGTAGCTTTGCAGTAGTGCAGGGTTATTTTTGAACGCCTGCAATACCCATATGATCATGTCATTGAAATCATATCGGCCCCGGCCACGCATCTTCTCCGTATATACATCAAACAGCTTTGCAGCGGCACGTGTCGTTTCTACGCGCTTCACTTCTTCATCTATCTGTGCTTGTTTCAGGTCGCCCTTGCTATAGCCCTTGCCATTCTTTTTATAGATGTATGCTTCACGATTGGGCAGGTCGGCTATATACATATCTATAGCGTTCGATATGTCGTCAGCCGTCAGGTTCTCACGCTTCATCATATCAAACAGGCGGTTCAGCCTGCCCGCATCATAATATATATTACCACTCAGCTTGCGCATGATGTGACCCGATGGCAATTCCTCCAGCAATTCATATAGCAGCTCTGTACGTTCCAGGTCTGTTATCGGCTGCAGGCTGCGCAGGCTGAAGTATTCACTATTATTCTGGATTACATTGTTACAAAACGCATGGAAGGTGCTGATGTTTACCCGATGTGCCGCTACCCCTATTATCTGCACCAGCCTTCGGCGCATGGCATTGGTAGCTTCATCGGTATAGGTAAGGCAGAGTATTTCGTGCGGCTGCACTTGTGCCTCGCTGCGCAGCAGGTTGGCTATGCGCATAGACAGTACTTCGGTTTTACCGGTACCGGGGCCGGCTATTACCATTACAGGCCCGTATATCTCATCTACGGCCTGTTTCTGGCGCTCATTCAGGTTATTATATCGTTTTAAAAACAGGTCTTCGTTCGTTATCATACTGCTGCATGAAGTTAGCAAAGCTTTGGCTATTATTAACGTCGGGCATCCTTACATTTGTGTATTCAATACAGTTTTCCATGTCAGCTAAAAGATACGTTACCACCCTGTGTTTAATATGCCTTGCTATGGTTTCCTATGCACAGAATAATGCTAACAACCCGGTTTATGAAAAGTATAAGGACTTGCCTGCTTTCAATATATTGATGCGCGATAGCAGTACTATATTTAATACCGGTATGATAAAGGAAGGGAGATATTCAATCCTCATGTTTTTTAGTCCCGACTGCGATCACTGCCACGCAGCCACAGATTCATTACTTCGTCATATGGATGTGCTGAAAAGTGTGCAGATATGTATGTTTAGTCCTGCTACGCTATCGGCCATATCAGAGTTTTATAATAAGAAGGAACTGAAGAAATATAAAAACATACTGGCGGGTAAAGATTACGATATGTTCTTTGTAAAGTTCTTTAATATCTCATCTCTTCCGGCTGTAGTGGTGTATGATAAGAAGAAGAAGTTCCTCAACATGTACCAGGGGACTA
Source organism: uncultured Bacteroidota bacterium (assembly GCA_946480675.1). Next base: position 3,929 of record CAMLKS010000025.1, on the reverse strand, counting down.
TACATATGGATAACTTTCTGAGCAATTTTAAATAAAGAATGGGGCTGAATTTCAGCCCCATTCTTTATTATGCTTCTTCGCCTTGCTGGCTTTTATTATTTGGTTTGTCTTCCCTTGCCTTAGCTTCTGTTTCCTGCAGTTGTTTTCTGGCCTCTGCCAGTTTCTCCAGTTTATGTTTTATCTTATTCTCGGTCTGACTTATCAGTTTTTCAAGATGCGCGCGTAGCTCCACCTCTTTGTGGCCGGGCGTTATATTCTGGATGCCATCTTTAAAGTCGGCCAGCTTTTCTTCTTCATCTTTCAGCTCATCTTCCAGCTTTCTTACAAAATCTTTGTTTTGCTGTAGGCGCTGGTGCTTATGCTTTTCAAATTGCTGCTTGCGGTGCTCACGGTTAGCATCTTTACGTTCAAAGAACTTTTTGCGGGCCGTGCTGAATTTCTCCCAGATGTCATTGTTATGCTCGCGCGGCACGGGGCCTATCTTCTTCCACTCTTCCATCAGTTCCATCAGCTCATCAGTTGCTTCACGCCATTGATTAGAGTGTTGCAATGCCTCTGCACGCCTTACCAGCGCCAGCTTTTGCGCGTAGTTATCCTGCAGGCTTACTTTTACGGTTTCAGAGTGCTGCTTCTTCGCCTGGAAGAAATGCTCCTTGGCACCGATGAAGGCATTCCACTGTTCGTCTGCCTTGTCGGCAGGCACACGGCCTATTTTCTTCCACTCTTCCATCAGTTCTGTAAATGCTTGTGCTGTAGGCCCCCATTCCGTACTGTCCCTTAAAGCAGCAGCCTTTTCTACCAATGCCTGTTTGGCAATGTAGTTAGCCTCCTGCTCTGTTTGTATGGTATCAAAGTGGCCTTTCTTACGGTCGAAGAAAACATTCTTCGCAGTAATGAAGCGGTGCCACAGTTCTTCATTCTTATCGTGCAGGGTACGTCCCGTCTTCTTCCACTCTTCCATCAGGTTATGAAAGGCTTCGGTCGTTTCTTTCCAGCTTTCAGATTGGGCCAGTTTTTCTGCTTTCTCTACCAGTTCCATTTTCAGGTCCAGGTTTTGCAGCAGCTCCTTGTTTACATCTTCCTGGTTCTGGCGTTTGCGGTCGTAAAACTTATTCTTGGCAGCTTCTATCCGGTTCCACAGTCCATCGTTGCGCTGCTTGTCTGTATGGCCCACCTGTTTCCATTGGTCGGCTATATCTTTAAATGCCTGCGTGGTTTCTTTCCAGTTATCGCTATCGGCCAGGGCTTCCGCCTGTTCGGCTATTTTTAATTTGGCCTGGTAGTTCTGTTCGCCCAGCTTATTCAGTTCTGCATCATAGCCGGCCAATTGTTTCTCTATCGTATCTATAGCACCTACTGCAGCGGTATGCTGCATGTAGTCTTTCATACGCTCTATTTTACCTATCAGTTTCAGCTTATCTTCCGTAGCATCCCATTCCGTTTGCAACTCCTTCCAGCGTGTTTCTACCTCGGCATATTTATCCTTCAATGCCTTTAGTGTGATATCCGGGTTATCGGCGCTGAGCATGCTTACCGTTCGCTCTTTAAAGCTGCCGGTTGTGTTTTGCAGTAACTGACCGCCTTCATCTACGCGGTAGTTTTCTTTACCGGGAAAGGATACGGTTTCCCACCATGTAGCCAGTGTAGTTTGTGGCGTGCTTTCCTGAGTCGTGATCTCTTCCATTTGAAAAATGATAGTAGCTGTATGAAAATTTGTCTGGTTATATCATATTCTACCTGGCACCGAATACTTTCTTCAGCAAATCTGTAACACGCGATGCAGGGTTGGTACGTATTTTATTTTCTTCATCGGCTATGGTTACAAACATGCCATTTAATGCGCGTTCGGTGACATAAGCTGTAAGATCGGGATTTATTTTATTCGTTGTTGTAGGCAGCCTGTTATATAAAGTGAATATTTGAGTCCAGTATTTAGTAGCGTCTACCTTGCGCAATGAATTTTCTATCACGGGGCGGAAAGCATCTGTTAGTGACTGGGTGGTTTTCGTTTTCAGGTAATTCGTAGCAGCACCCTGCCCACCTCGAACGATGGATACACCATCCTGTATCGTCATACTGGTGATGGCATTAACGAATATCGGCACCGCTTTACCCGCTGCGTCTTCTGCCGCACGGTTCATGGCGAGTATGGCCTGGTCTACCTGCTTGCCCATACCTACAGAACGTAGCGCACTTTCTACTTTCCTGGCTTCAGGTGGCATTACAATTTTTATCAGTTGGTTTCCAAAGAAGCCGTTTACGGTATTCAGTTTGCCTGATGCATTCTTTGTGCCTATCTCTAAAGCCTGGCGCAGTGCAGATACTGCTTCACTATTGCTGATGTTATTGAGCGAACCACCATTGGTACTGGTGCTGCCACCGTTTACAATGGTTTTGCCTTTATTCAGCAGGTCGCCAAATGTTTGTGCATGAGCCTGCATGCCTGCCATAAGGAAGACACCACCGGCTATTATCAGTTTTCCCGTCTTTTTCATATGCATCTTATTCATCATTATCCTTTACCAAATATACCAAATAACCTTAATTAACCCCTAGGGTGTGCCTTCGCCATTGCTACTGTCATCGGTTTTCAGGTTCTCACGTTCTTTGGCACTATTAGGTTTCACGTCCTGATTACCACGACGACGGCCATTGCCTGAATTTCTGCCTTTCACCTCAGATTTACCAAAGCGATATGTGAAACTTATGTTACCAATGCGCGTTTCCCTGTCGCGGTAAGTGGTTTGGGTATAACCGGGGTAATCGTATACTGTAGTGTATTTGCGGGTGTTGAAGATGTCGGACACGTTCAATACCAGCGTTGCTTTATTGTTCAGCAGGTTTTTGCGCAGGGCTACATCCAGCCAGTACACTTCTTCCAACGTACCCTGTGCCGCTACTTTCGGTGCCTCATAGTTACCGTTTACTTGTAAAGAGAAGCCTGCAGGCAATTTCAGGTTGGTGGTCACTTTACTGAACCAGCTAAAGCCGCTATTATTAAGTACCGGGTCGATATTAGCGCCACGCACTTCATTCTGGAAGAAGTTGAAGCTCAGTGTTGCATCCCATATGGGCAGTATCTGTGTTTTGCCGATCAGCTCCAGGCCGTAGGTAATACCTTTATTCAGGTTTTGCGGCTGGGTAAAGGTGGTACCATCGCTATAGAAACGGCGGTAGCGTTCTATCATGTTTTCAGTGTATTGATAGTAGGCACTGGCTATGAAATTATGCCCGCCCTTGAAGTTCTTGCTATAGTTCAGCTCTACGTTATTGATGAACTCAGGCTCCAGGTCTGGATTACCCATACTGGTATCCTGAGGGTTTGAAAGATCTACATATGGCATCAGTTGCATGAAATGCGGACGACTGATGCGGCGTGTATAGCTCAGGAATATGCTTTGGCTTTCCGCTATTTTGTAAGACAGAAATGTAGAAGGGAAGAGATTCAGGAACTCATTGGTATAGGTTTTGCCCATCAGGTTGAGTGCTGTGCCCTCATAATAAGAGTATTCCAAACGCAAGCCGCCTTGGTAGCTCCATTTACCCACCTGGTCTGAATAGTTGAGGTATCCGGCATGGGTTTGCTGCGTATAGTTATAGTTATTGAGCAAGGTATAGTCTACCTGCGCTCCGTTACCGGAATCGATAGTGGCATTGTTGGTGCTTTCAAACCACAGCAGTTGCGATTTGTAACCCGCGTCCAGTTTGCCATTTTTCGTAAGGAATGGCGTCGTGAAATCGGCCTGCAGGTTCAGGCTGGTGTTAGTGCCACTACCGGGTGCTTTCTGGTATATGGTACTACGCCTTTGAGAGCCATCGCCATTCAGTACATAAGTCTCATATTCCTGGGTACGATCTACCCACGTCTTGGCAAATGTAGCATCAGCAGTCAGTTCCTGCTTAGGCTTGGTAAACTTATGTTTATAGTT
>CAMLKS010000024.1 GCA_946480675.1 uncultured Bacteroidota bacterium | reverse complement strand
AAATGATAAACTGGTGTACTTAGGTGAAATCAGTTTTGGCTTCTATATGTGGCATATGCTGGTTATCAGGTATTTCAATTACATAGGTGCTAAAATACCGATGTTTACCCTCCATACTTCTACCCATATCCTATCTGTCATAGCAGTTTTCTTTATAGCACTTGTAGTTAGCCATTATAGCTATAAATGGCTGGAAATACCGGCTAATAAGTACCTGAAAAAGCGGCTTGCACCACCGGTACAGCCTATGAACCTGTAAGCAACTGACATTAAACTTTTTTGAGTATTGATTTTTTTAATTTTTAGGAAACCCTTACCTTTGCAATCCCGAAAACTGTTCGGCCACCTGGTGGAATACAATCAGGCGTCCAAGCGTTGCTGCCGGCAGTAGGGAATTATTAATTCACTTTTTTAAATTTTTTATGGCAACACAAAACCTTCAAAGCTACGAGCTGATGGTTATCTTCACGCCGGTACTGGCAGAAGATGATTACAAAGCTGCTCAGAAGAAGTTTGCAGACTTCATCAAAGAAAATGGTGGCGAAATCGTTCACCAGGACGCATGGGGCCTTCGTTCACTGGCTTACCCCATTGCTAAAAAAACCACAGGTCTTTACTGGGTAGTAGAATACAAAGCTGCTACAGATGTATACGCTAAAATGGAGATCCAGATGAACCGTGATGAAAACATCATGCGTCACATGATCACCCGCCTGGATAAATATGCAGTGGAATACAATGGCCGCAAACGTAACAAGCTGAGCGAAGCTGCATCTGCTTAATCTTCTAAAAACAAGAAACAATGGCAAAGCAAAACGATATTAAATTTTTAACGTCTACCCGCGTAGAAAAGCGCCAGAAGAAATACTGCCGCTTTAAGAAAATGGGTATCAAGTATATTGATTATAAAGACGCGGAGTTCCTGAAAAAATTCGTTAACGACCAAGGTAAAATGCTGCCTCGCCGTATCACCGGCAACTCGCTGAAATTTCAGCGTAAAGTGGCACATGCTGTAAAAAAGGCACGCCAAATGGCCCTGTTGCCTTATGTTACTGACCTTTTAAAATAAAAACAACCTCATGCAAGTAATATTAATTAAAGACGTAGACAACCTGGGCAGTGCCCATGAGCTGGTAGAAGTAAGGCCGGGATATGCCCGCAACTACCTAATACCTCAAAAATATGCAATAGAAGCTAGCGGTAGCAACCTGAAAGTACTGGAAGAGCGCCGTAAGCAACTTGCTAAGCGTGAGGCAAAACTGATGGCTGAAATAGCTAAAGTAACAGAAGTACTGAAAGCATCTCCGGTGAAACTGGGTGCAAAAGTAGGTACCAGCGGTAAAATTTTCGGCTCTGTTACCTCTATCCAACTGGCACGCGCTATCCGCGAGCAAAAAGGATACGAGATCGACCGCCGCCGCATCAGCATCATAGACGATGTGAAAGAAGCAGGTACGCACAAAGCGCAGATCGACTTCGGTAAAGACAACGTTCTTGAACTGGAATTTGAAGTAGTAGGCGAATAATTCACTCGCTTTCAATATTAAAAAGGGATACCGGAAGGTGTCCCTTTTTTAATGTAAGCATATAGAAGTATTCTAATGTTAGTTGGGTATAAACAATAATAGTACATTCAATAGGTTTTGTACCTTTGCGGCGCTATGCAAATAGAAGTACTGAAGTCGAAGATACATCACGTAAAGATTACGGAGGCGAACCTGAACTATATAGGAAGCATCACCATTGATGAAGACCTGATGGATGCGGCCAACCTGATAGAAAATGAAAAGGTGCAGGTGCTGAGTATGGATAACGGGGCACGCCTTGAAACATACGTGATACGCGGTACACGTGGCAGCGGCATGATATGCATGAACGGCCCGGCTGCACACAAGATAGCCGTAGGGCACACGGTCATTGTTATCTCTTATGCCCATATGGACTTTGAAGAGGCAAAGAAATATCAGCCATCCATCATTTTCCCCAAAGCTGGTAATAAGCTTTAATCCGCTAACTTTATAACATGAATAAAAAGACCCTGCTCACGATATTGCAATATGTCGTTTTCCTGGGGCTGGGCATTGCCATCATATTCTATATGATGGGGCAACTGTCTGAACAAGACAAGGCAGAAATGATGGCTGCCATTAAAGGCGTGCGCCTGTGGATGATGGTGCCTATTGTCATAGTCGGGTTCCTGTCACACTGGTTCAGGGCATTGAGGTGGAAGCTGATATTGGAGCCGCTGGATATTAAGCCTACTACCATCAATACTTTCTTTTCTGTAATGATAGGCTATATAGCCAACCTGGCACTGCCACGCGCAGGCGAGGTAGCCAAGTGTACCGTGCTGGCCCGCTATGAAAAAGTGCCGGCCGATAAAATGATAGGCACCATAGTGGCAGAGCGTGCATTTGATGTATTGTGCCTGGGGCTTATCACGGCATTTGCATTTATAACACAAGCCGGCATCATTGGCGATTATGCGCAGGATGTATTTGGCAAGATAGCCGCAAAAACTAATGTTTTCATATTTGTGCTGGTGGCCCTGGTGTTAATGATAGTGGTGCTGGTGATGGTATACAGGCGCTTTAAAGAATCGAAAGTAGGCAGGTTTATCAAAGGCTTGGGAGATGGTGTACGCTCTATACTGCAGCTGAAAAAGCGTGGTATGTTCCTGCTATATACAGCTTTGATATGGGGCTGCTACTGGTTCCTGGTGATGCTGGGTTTCTGGAGTATGGAATCGACCGAACACCTGGGTATGCTGGCAGCACTTGTGGTGCTTATATTTGGCAGCATAGGCATGATAACTACGCAGGGTGGCATTGGCGCCTATCCATACCTTGTTGGCAAGATATTACTGTTCTACGGTATTGATAAAGCCTACGGACAGGCATTTGGATGGGTATCATGGACGGTACAGACCGGCATCATTATTCTGTTAGGTGTTTTATCTTTAGTAGTATTACCTGTCTATAACAGAACTCCGCACAATGCACAAGACACAGTGGATAGAAAATAAGATATTGGATGGCGTAGCCTTGCAGCGCCATGTTAATATATGGCATTCCTTTGGCAAGAAGATCGTCTTCACCAATGGCTGTTATGATATACTGCATCGCGGGCACCTGGAGCTGCTGGCTAAAGCTGCCGATATGGGCAACATACTGATAGTGGGCGTCAATACCGACGCTTCTGTAAAAAGGCTGAAAGGGGATGACCGCCCCATTAATCACGAACAGGACAGGGCCTTTCAATTGGCATCATTATTATGTGTAGATGCCGTATGCCTGTTTGATGAAGACACCCCTGAAAACCTTATTAAAAGTATTCACCCTGATGTGCTGGTGAAAGGTGGTGATTATACCATAGATACCATTGTAGGTGCGCAGCACGTATTATCCTATAATGGTCGCGTAGAGGTTATTCCTTTTGTAGAAGGGTACTCCACTACCTCATTGATCTCCACTATTAAGAAATTGTAAAATCTGCTTTTTGTAACTTCATTGGGCTGAACGGCGATACGTAAGCAACTACTTTTGCGCAAGTCAAAAAAAAATATCGTGAAGCCTACCAAGCAAACCATCGTAAGGGACATCAGCTGGCTGTCTTTCAATGCACGCGTATTGCAGGAAGCACAAGATACGTCCAACCACATCTACGACAGGTTGCGCTTTCTTGGCATCTTTTCCAATAACCTGGACGAGTTTTTCAGGGTGCGCGTAGCTACGCTCAACAGAATGACCCGCTTGGGCAAAGTTGCACGTATACACCTTGAAAATAATCCTGATAAGATATTATCACAGATACAGCAACAGGTTATAAGCCAGCAGGCTGAATTTGACAAGATATATGCAGATATCATTGATGAGCTGGAGAAAGACAAGATATTCATCAAGAATGAGAAGCAGCTAACTAAGGTGCAAAAGGAGTTTGTGACCACCTATTTTGATGAAAAAGTACGTACCCAGATAATACCGCTGATGATAGAAAGCATCCCGCAGATACCATTATTGCGGGATAAATCGATATACCTGGCATGTGTGCTGGGCGATACGCACAACCCTATGCTGCAGCGGTATGCATTGATAGAAATACCTACCAAGGTATTGCCGAGGTTTGTGATACTGCCATCGGATGGTAAGAACAAAGACATTATACTGTTGGAAGATATTATCAGGTTCAGCCTGCCCAACCTCTTCGCTCCATTCGGCTTTAACCGCTTCCTGGGTTATATCATTAAGGTAACGCGCGATGCGGAACTGGAAATGGATAATGATGTAAACACCAACCTGATAGATGAACTGGAAAAAAGCCTGAAGAACCGTAAGCGCGGCCGTGCCACGCGTTTTGTATTTGACAGGCAGATAGATGCTAATCTATTGGACTATCTTATAAAGAGGCTAAATCTTGCTAAGAAAGATAACCTGATACCCGGGGGGCGCATACATAACTTTAAAGACTTTATGAATTTTCCGCAGCAGGTCTTTGCCGATTTGTTGCCAAGGCCACGTGCCTTTGTACACCCTTTGCTAAAACAACCGGTGCGCATCATGGAAGTGCTGGATAAGAAAGATGTGATGCTGCATTTTCCTTATCACTCTTTTGATTCTGTAATAGACCTGTTACGCGAAGCAGCCATCGACCCATTTGTGCAAAGTATAAAGATCACCTGCTACCGCCTGGCCAAAGATTCGAAGGTGGTAAATGCATTGGTGAATGCAGTGCGCAATGGTAAGCAGGTGACCGTGGCACTGGAGTTGCGTGCCCGTTTTGATGAGGAAGCAAACCTGCAATGGAAAAGCAGGCTGGAAGAGGAAGGCGTGAAAGTAGTATTGGGCCTGCCGCATATGAAGGTGCATGCCAAAGTATGCGTCATTAAAAAGCGCGAGTTCAATAAAACCAAGCAATACGGCTTTGTATCTACCGGCAACTTTAATGAAGGTACTGCACAATATTACGGTGATTATTGCCTGCTGACCACTAACAGGAACATACTGGCAGATATCAACCGTATCTTCAACTTCCTGGAAGCTGCGAATCCTAAGATAGAAAGCCTGAAGGCTTGCAAAACATTGCCGGTAGCGCCGGTAAATATGCGCAAATTCTTTGCAGACCTTATTAATAAAGAGATACGTGCTGCTAAGAAAAATAAGCCCGCATCTATCATTTTAAAATCGAACAGCCTGGTAGATGGAGAACTTATCAATAAACTGTATGAAGCCGGGAGGGCAGGTGTAGAGTTGAAGCTGATAATACGCGGTAGCTGCTGCGCTTATACGGCGCATAAAACCTTTAAGAAAGATATCCAGGCCATCAGCATTATAGATGAATACCTGGAGCATGCCCGCGTATTCGTTTTTCATAATGATGGCAAGCCCAAAGTTTTCATATCATCGGCCGACTGGATGGTGCGTAACCTGGACCATAGGATAGAGGCTGCGTGCCCCATTTATGATACGGAGATACAAAAAGAATTGATAGATATTTTGAACATTCAGCTTGCTGAAAATGTGAAAGGACGTATTTTAGATAACGAACAGCGCAATGAGTATGTTGTGCGTGAAAAAGGGGAACCGGAAGTGCGCTCGCAAGAGCAGATTTATGAATATTTGCACCATAAAAAGATATAACTATTGATATTAGCTGCTATTGATATAGGATCGAATGCTGCGCGTTTATTGATAGCAGAAACCTCGGTTTATAAAGATGGAACTGTTGATTTCACCAAGCTGAACCTGGTGCGTATACCATTAAGGCTAGGTTTTGATGTGTTTGAAAATGGTGCGATAAGTGAGGGAAAGAAAAAATTGCTAATCAATACCATCAAAGCCTATAAGCTGCTGATGGATATATATAAGGTAGAAGCAGTGAAAGCCTGTGCCACATCGGCCATGCGCGATGCTGCAAATGGCCCGCAGCTGCTGAAAGAGATATATGCCGAAACAGGCATAGAAATATCCATCATCAGCGGGCAGGAAGAGGCCAATGTGATATATGAAACGCATATTGCCGAAAACCTTACCAACAGCAAATCTTACATGTATGTGGATGTAGGTGGCGGTAGTACAGAGATCACCCTGTTTGCCGATAATCATATTATATTTAAAGAATCCTTCAATATAGGTACCATACGCCTGCTGAATGATAGTGTGACGGATGAGCAGTGGGAGCATATGAAATGGTACATTAAAACCCATACGAAAGACTATCAGCCTGTAGAGGCAATAGGTAGCGGTGGCAACATCAATAAAATATTCTCTATTTCCAAACGGAAGGAAGGCAAACCACTACCGCTGGATTTGCTGAAGGATTATTACAAAGAGCTAAGCTATAGTACGGTGGAAGAACGTAAGCACTTGTATAAGCTGCGTAGCGACCGTGCAGATGTGATAGTACCCGCCTTGCAGATATATATAGCCGTGATGCGCTGGGCCAATGCCGATGAGATATATGTGCCAAAAATAGGCCTGGCAGATGGCTTGGTAAGAATTTTGTATAAAGATAGAAGCAGCAAAGGATAGGTTTGCATTCAACGAAAAATGTTAATTTGTAGACATATTTCGTCAATGGCATCCTATTTGTGTAAAAAAATCAACAACAACAATATTTTTGCATTATAAAAAACCGTAGAAAATGAAAAAGCAAACTTTATTACTAATGGCCGGTGGTATACTGGCGCTGGCTTCTTGTAATAACGAGCAAGCTGCTGATGCGGGCATGAACCAGGCACAGGTAGACTCTGCCGTAAATGCACGCGTAGAAGAAATAAGGGCAGAACTGATGGCCCAGAACGATTCGCTGATCAATGCGCTGGCGCAGTGGAAAGCAGATTCTATCATAGCTGCTATGAAGGGTAAACCGGCACCTGCTGCATCTGCTAAGCCAAAACCAACAACGACGAAAACTACTGAAAAACCTAAATCAGATGGCACCAAAGTAACCGACCGTCCGGGCGCTACCAACCAATCGGGCACTAAGGTAACTGACCGCCCGGGTGCTACCAATCAATCTGGTACCAAGGTGACCGATCGTCCGGGTGCTACTAATACCAATAATAAATAATATAAATTTAACTTCTTCATGAAGCCACTGTGTTATATAACACAGTGGCTTTCTTCGTTTTATAATGCAAAAGACTTTGCCTATTTTGTCGCAAACTTTAATCATGAATAAAAAACCTTTAAAGCCAATTCTGTAGCGTTAGCTACAGCACTCCTACTCTGTAGTGGAGTTGCCAAAGCACAAATGGACACCTCTTTCCATGTACCTGCTGTCTTTTATGATGAATTGCACAACATCACAGCAGCTTTCGCCGACACAACCAATTCGGACACACTCGTTTTAACGCAGTTAGATGTATCGGGTACGGGTTATTTTACTGGTAATGAAATTCTGAGTAGCGAACAGGTTATAGACCTGATTGACACGTATGATTTCATGAATGACAATGGAGATAATAATGTCATTTTTGCTCAAGCAACTTCATTCACTTTCGATAATGAAAACTTTGATAAGGAATATACATATGCAGTTGAGCGTAAAACATTTAATAATGCAAAGATAAATGGCGTCAATTCTTCGAACCGATTTTGCCTCCATATACGTGAGAATATTTACATAACTAAAACTGCAGTACCAGATATACCATTAGAAGTACAAAACAATTATTATGTAGTCTTTGACTATGGAAATGTGCAGCATATCTCTGCCTACCACGAGGCGATAATGGCAAATATACTTACTAACGGAAAGTATTTTGATGCTAGTCCAGCGGCAAAATCTACGTCGTCAAGTCGTTTAATTACTGCCGGTCTTACAGAATACTTTACAGCATTCCCTAATCCTGCTTACACAACTGTAAACCTGCAGGTAATGTTAAATAGTAACGCGGAAGCGAAAATAGTTATAACAGATGTCTTAGGCAGAAAAATGAAGGAAATAAATGTGGGAACATTGCAAAAACAAACGAAGTACTCATATTCACAAAATATTGCTGATTTAACAGCTGGGATTTACAATATAACTATTATAACAAATAACAGTAGTAAATCTGTAAAACTAGTAGTATCCAAATAACCTAACCTCCTAAACAATATATCATGTTAAAGCAAATTAAAAAAATAATATGTCTGTTTTTGGCATTCATAATAAGTGGGCAATTGTTATATGCACAATGTGTAAATGGAGATGTGGAAATGAATGATTTTACAAACTGGATTGGTTGGACTGGTCCTAATGGTGCTAGAGGTATTGTGCCATGGAATCAATTAACGCCAGGTATAGTTAATGGCAGGCATACGATAATGAACGTAGGTAATGACCCATTTCTTTTGGGGCTAGGGGCAACATTACCCATGGTAATAGAAGGTAATCATTCAATTCGTCTTGGGCAGAATAATGATGCTGCTAGCCAAGCAGAGATGATAGCGTATACATTTCAGGTAACAGATGCTAAATTTTATTTCAGGTATGCTATGGTAATAATAGATCCTGGCCATCCTGAAGCCGAAAGACCTTTTTTTAGTTATCTAATAAGTAAAGGTGCGGCATCGCTGGGCTTACGTTCTAAATTGAAAATAATTCAAGCTAAAAAATTTGTACCTGATGCTAACAATTCATTCTATCATACTATTAACAGGCCTAATGATGCCGAACCGGTAGTGTATAAAGAGTGGACCACGGAATGTATTGATCTGAGTAACTACATTGGACAAACAGTAACCATATATTTTACTACTACCGATTGCTATCAAGGTGCGAATGATCATTTTGCATATGCTTATATAGATGGTTTATGCAAGCCTAGTTCGGTACCAGTTCCGGACTTTACATATTCGCCGTTTTCATGCCTATATAATGCAATACCAGTTGACGGATCTATATCGCAAAATGTTACAGATTATTATTGGAAGATTGAAAGATGCAGTACGAGTAGTATAACTAGTGTTATATCCGGAACGTCTATTCAATCCAATGTATCAAATGCTAAACCGGGTTATGTACCTAATATTATGGCATTACCTGGATTTAAGAGGTATTATTTTGCACCTGGCTATTATAAATTGACATTGGGAGTAAAAGCTTGTAACGATTGGATAGAGAAAAGTGTAGTTATTCATATTGGCGTGCCAGAAATTAGTGTCAATCAAACTGTTTATAAATGCTGTGGTGACCCCGCGCCAATAGTATTTACAGCAAATACCCCTGTGACGAGTATATTAGCAACCGGAATATTTAAATGGTATAATGCAACAGGTGTGTTTTTAGGTAATGGTACTATAACTACGATAGAGAATGGTAGTGGGGGTTATATATTCCAAAGTGTATTTATTCCCCCTTCACCAGACAATGGTGCCTATAGGGTAGAATATATTGATAATAGTGGATGTAAAAATGAAAGATGGGTATATGTTATAAACAAAACCGACTTCACAGCCAGCATAGGTTCAGACTTCTGTTATCGTAATTGCACAGGGCAAGTTACTACACTTACAGCGAATACATCAATAGATTTATCTAATTATTGTGGAATATTTAATGACGACGTTCCTTTAGGCAAAAATACTGCCGGTTATTCTTATAGTTGGAATACAGGAGAAACAACCCAAACTGTCAATGTAAGCGCGCATCCGGGTGTAACTAACTATTCTGTCACTATATCAAATGGCTGTTATTCTCACACTGCAACAATTGATTTAAATAGTTTACAAGTTTTGACCGGACCTATCGAAAGAAGCAATACTTATGCGAGCGGCAAGATTTTAATTCCCAATGCAGCTCACCCTAAAAGTTCTTCACCAACTATATTTAAAGTTGTTGAGTGGGGCAAAGCGGATGGTGAACGTCCAGCATATAATGCAACGTACTATAAATTGAAAATAGTTAACAGGTTTGGTCAGATTATACGTTACCAGGAAAAGGGTCCTAATACAAGGGGGGCGTCATGTGATGGATTTGCTAATGGTGAAATATTCTGGGATTGCAAAGCTCGGTTAAGTTCTGGAGCATACGATTTTGTGGATATGGGTACATATTTCTATGAAATTGAATTTAAAAACTGCGACAATAATCCAGTAATATTCAAAGGTGATGTTAATGTGATTTATTAGATGAAATAAATCTTCCCCATTATGGGTAATAAATATAAAAGGCGCTTATAAAGCGCCTTTTATATTTATGAAATTTTAATTTTCTACTGCCTAGAGTAAGTACCGTTACAAGAATCTGAAGTACCTACTGCTTCCGTAACAGTGTACGTAAAGGTCATATTGTTACCATTGAAAGTCATTGTACCGGTCAATGTACGGCCACCGCCTACGCTTTGTTGGTTAAACGACAGCGTATTGCTTGCAGTTACATTACCCGTAATAGTAACTGCAGGGCCGTAACCACCTGGATTGCTTACCAGAGCAGTTACGCTGCTTGAAGACGAAGCGGCGATAGATAGTGTAATAGTGTAAGTGCCTAAACCACATTTGTCAGAACCAGCCCAGCTACCGATGAACTTATCGCGTGTTTTAGCGTCGCAATTCGTTCCTTCGTAGCCAATAGGGCAGCTACAAGTACCGTCTACGCAGGTACCACCGTTGTTACATACTACATCTTTACACTCATCTTTGTTACAAGCTGTGTAAGTGATAGCGCTGAATGCGCCGATTGTCATTAATGCTGCAAATGCAATGTTGCGGATTGATTTCATAGATAGCAAATTTTGTTTTTAACGAATAGACAAATATAATGCCAAAAATACGGTGCATCAATTACATATCAAAACTTAAACAATAATATGTTTGCTGCACAATGAATTACGTTGTATCTGCAGTATCCGTTACTTTTGTTGCACCATGGGCCGTAAGCTGCTTATTGTTTACATTATCATTAGCTTTAGTAGTATTTATTCTACAAAAGCCAATTACTCCTTTGCATATGATAATCAATGCCAGAAAGCATATAGGTATTATATGGCTTTGCAGTTTGAAGATGGGGACGCGGCACTAAGGCAGGCGCTGATAAACAATCCGCGAAACCTGATGCCCACTTATATAGCCGATTATAAAGATTGTTTACTGTTGCTGTTTAATGGAGATAAGAAAGATTTTGAACAACTGCACCATCACCTGGATCAACGACTGGAATTAATAGAACGTGGGGATAAAAATACCCCATGGTACCGTCTGTGTAAAGGTGGCCTGTATATGCATTGGGCATTTGTGCATTTGCGCATGGGCGATAATTTTAAGGCCGCTACCACTTTTCGTAAGTCGTTTATAATATTGAAAGAGAACCAAAGGCTGTACCCATCGTTTGAATACGATGATATATTCTTTGGCCTGGAGAATGCTGTAGTGGGTACTATCCCAGATGATTACAAGTGGATAGCATCTTTCCTGGGTATGAAGGGCAGTGTAAAAAAAGGTGTGGAGCAAATTGAGCGATTCCTGGACAGGCATACCCCGCAGGATGCTATGTATGCGGAAGCACAGGTTTTTTATGCCTATTTAAAATTCTACCTGTTATCGCAGCAAGATGAAGCCTGGCAATATGTAAACAATAATGGCTTTTCCATCAGTAATAATTTGCTGTTTGGCTTTGTGAGGGCCAATATAGCGCTTAACTACCGCAAGGCCGATGCCGCGTTGCAAACACTAAAGTATATGCAGGGCCTGGATGAATACAAGCGCTTCCCCGTGCTGGATTATGAAGTAGGGGCGGCACTGCTGCATAAGCTGGACCCTGCTGCTATCGGTTACTTCAACAAGTTCTTATCTGCCTATCGCGGCAGGTTATTCATAAAAGATACCTGGCAAAAGAAGGCATATGCCTACTACCTGCAAGCAGATGATAAGCTGGCCGCGCAATGCAGGGAAGCGATAAAAAGATATGGCACTACCGATGTGGATGCAGATAGACAAGCGCAGCGTTTTGCCGAGCAAAATGCGTGGCCGCAGGCATTACTATTGCAAGCCCGGCTGCTGATAGACGGGGGCTATTACCAGCAGGCACTCACCAAACTATCGGACAAAACAGAGGCTGAGATGGGTGGTATTACAGACAAAGCTGAATATAACTTTCGCCTGGGCAGGGCATATGATGAACTTGGCAATGATAATAAGGCATTGGAATATTATAACAGAGCTATATCCCTGGGCAGGGAGCGAAAAGAGCATTTTGCAGCACGCTCATCGCTGCAGGTAGGGTTTATATATGAAAAAAGAGGGAATGCTGCCCTGGCGCTGGCCAGTTATAAAGCATGCCTGGGCATGCCGGTTCAGGATTATAAGAATTCCATATTTCAACAGGCAAAAGCAGGTATCAACCGGCTGACGGTAAAATAAAATAAGCGGGAAAAACGCATGTGCCTGTTTCTAAATTGCCACTTTATCCTTAAATTTAACAATTACCACCAGCCACCAAATCCAATCCCCATTTTACGTATATAGGTTTTAACTGTTTTTTAATCGCTACTTAAGCTTTTTTAATGGGCTTTTAACTGGTTTTTAATCGCACGAAACATGTATACAACATAGTTTTACTATTGCCGCCACTACCGCCTATGATTTTACATTGAACTATGTTGCTCTTTGTAATTTATTATGGTACCTAAAAAAAATTGTAAATGAAGCATTTTAACAAACTAAAGAAGGCATTATTAATTGTATGCCTTATGTTGTTCGGAGGTTTTTCTGCCTTTGCACAACCGCTGAGTGGTACGTACACCATCGGGGGTACAACACCCAGCTACGCCAGCCTATCTGCTGCAATTACAGCCCTAAACAATAACGGTGTTTCGGGGCCGGTAACTTTCAACATCCGTTCCGGTTCTTATTCCGGTACCGGATGGCAAGGCACTATCAATTCTATTACGGGTGCTAGTGCCAGCAATACGGTTACGTTCCAGCCTGAAAGTGGCCCGGGCACTGTTACTATTGCAACAGCAGGTACTTCTACAAGCAATAATTTCATTTTCAAACTGGATAATGCCAATTATATAACAATTAAAGATCTTACTCTGAGTAACACAGGTACTACATATGGTACCGACGTGCAGTTTGCAGGTAGTGCATCTTATAATACAGTTGATAATTGTACACTGACGGGTAATACAAGTACTTCCACCAGTATGTACAAGTCGCGTGTATTTGCATCCGGCAATACAGGTGGATATAATACGATATCTAATAACACCTTCCCGGCTGGTTGCTCATGGGGTGTTTATTATAGTAGTAATTCATCTACAAAGCCTACTAATAACGTTATATCAGGCAATACGATAACACCATATTATGGTTCTGTTTATGCGTATAATAATAACGATATTAAGATCAGGAACAACACAGTTAGTAAAACTACTACGGGTTCATACCAAGGTTTTAACCTAACATACTGCGATAGTGCAGTAGAGATATCAGGGAACACTGTTACACTGACAGGTGTAGGCGGTACTACATATGGCATCTACCTTAATTATTGTAATGGGTCTGCAGGAAAGCGTCAAATAATTGCTAACAACACCTTCAGTAGCACTTCTACAAGTACTACATATGGTGTGTATGTAAGCTATAGCTATTTTGA
>CAMLKS010000023.1 GCA_946480675.1 uncultured Bacteroidota bacterium | reverse complement strand
ATTCATATACCATGCCCACAAAAGCTTATACTATAGGCGGCGGTACGGGAACGGGTTCATTCACCAGCCCGCATTGCACCATGAAATCGTTTGTGAAAACTTTCTGCACTTCGGGGCTTAATAGCTGCGCACGGCAATTGAGCCAGTTTTGCACTTTATCTGCACCATACATCTGCAATACTCTTTGTTTATTCAGGGGGTAATTGAATTTGCCCCAGTGTATGGTATATGCTATGTGGTTTGCCTCGAGCGCATCGCATACCATGCTAAAGAAATTTCGGGTGATGTCGCTATCAATACCATCTATTTCCAGCACGCAGGTCTTTTCAAATTTGGTGAATCCCAGCGTAGCTGCCGTGCCCTTTACAAAGCGCAGTGCTATAGCGCCTGCCAGCGGATGATCTTCATTTATCAGCACAATAACATCCAGCGCTTTGAAAATATCTTTTATATCCAAGCCTATAGCAGCACTGGCTATCTGTCCGCGAAAACGGGTGTAGCAGAATATTTCCCCTATGCTCCGTGCCGTAGGATATTCTACCCGCAAGCCCGATTCAAACAGGCTATTGACCAGCGGTTTGATAACTGCATGCTGTAATGTAGCGCCTATAGCATCCACCATCTGCGATACGATGCCCATGGTGTCGTTGCTGTATTTAGCAGTGCTTATAGTATAATCATGCACGGATGTATAGCCTGCAGTACAGGGTTGCTTGAAGAATGCCTGCAGAAAAATGCCTTTGTCTGCATTGTCTTTTTCAAGATTATGGATATTGATGGATACCTCGAAATGATACAATTGATTATCTGCTGTGTCTTCGGGGAAGTTGGGCACCAACTGTCTTATAAGCTCGAAGTTTTGAGTGGTGATAGCTTCAATCAGTGTGTCGGAATAGGTTACTGATTTGAAACGGTGCTCCTTTAATAAGTAGAGTGGTTCGGTTTCCAGCAATACACCATGTATCACCCCAAAGCTACCGAAGCTAACCAGTGCCGCATTGAACATATCATCATCGCGAATGGCAGTAGCGCCCAGCTTGTTTATAAAGGTATCAGTTACTACAGGTTTAGATGCACGTTCCAGCCACACATGTGTATCAGGCCCTGTTACTATATGCAGCCCTACAACGGCATCATGCACACTACCTGTGTATAATGCACCGCCATGTGTGCCTGTAGATATGGCTCCCGCAATGGTTTGCCCGTTACTGCCGCCAGATGCACGCAGGCATCTGCCCAATTGTGTTTCCATATACTTGTTCAGGTTCCATATCATATTGCCGCATTGCAGGAACATGACATCTGCTGTTGTCTTTTCAGATTGCAGATAGGCATCCGTCAATGAGCTTTGCTGTAGCGGGAAGCGCATGTTCAGGTGCTTGGTATTTATCATACTATCCGACGATGCAACGGGCGCAAATGCCCAGTTGCTGCCCATAGCCCGCATGCGCATATTATTGTTGATGGCATTTTGTATCAGCCATTGTATGTTTTTAGTAGCAGCATTGTAAGCCGCCAGGCCTGTGCCGGTAAGCTCTATAGTATACGAATGCCCCGGTTTGAAATGGTGCTTGAAATTCTGGTGTGCATTTTCCTGTACGATGTTTGCGGCATCAAATGCTGTAATGCCATTGGGTAGTGTAGGCATAAATGCTGTTTTAATGGTGAAGTATTATAGTGGTGCTTCAGGGCAAGGTTCTTTAATACCGCAATTCCATTCCAGTGTTTGCGGTGTAACAATGCCCAGCGAAAGGAATGTGATAGCCGTATAACCATAGTTGTGCTTTATCTCAACTGTAGCTATGTTGCCGTCTTTACATTTAGCTATAAACTCTTTGTTATTGCCCAGCCCCCAGAAGTATATCCAGTGCGTTTCCCTATGGCATAGGCGCTTACCACCGGCGGGGCAGTCTGTATTGGGAGGATTGTTTGTAATGCGGGTAGTAACGCAGCTCTGCATCGTTATCATCACGATAGATAACATGAGCATGACGACACGCGGGGTGTTGTATGTGGCTTTGGTCATGATAAGGGGTATTTATATGATTACTAAATTAAATAAATCATATAAATACCCCGGTATAATATTTGCCCTCAGGCAGGTGCTTAAGATACGCTTTCGTAAATGATAGCGGCACCCTGGCCCACACCTATGCACATAGTAGCCAGTCCGTATTTGCCACCACGGCGTTTCAGTTCGTGCAGTAGGGTAGCAGAGATACGTGCACCGCTGCAGCCCAACGGGTGGCCTATAGCTATGGCACCACCATTCACATTTACCTTCTCTTCATCCAGCCCCAGTTCCTGCATGCATGGTATGCCTTGTGCGGCAAATGCCTCGTTCAGTTCTACCAGGTCCAGGTCTTTCGCCTCGATGCCTGCACGCTTCAATGCCTTTTGTGTGGCAGGTATAGGGCCTATGCCCATTACGGCAGGGTCTACACCTGCTGTGGCCATGCTCTTGATTTTTGCTATCGGTTTCAGGTTGTATTTCTTCACCGCATCTTCACTGGCCAGCAATAATGCAGCAGCACCATCGTTGATGCCGCTAGAATTACCTGCTGTTACCGTACCATCTTTTTTGAAGGCAGGTTTTAGTGCAGCCATTTTTTCGAGTGTGGTTTCGCGGGGATGTTCATCGGTATCGAATACTACTGTTTTGCCTTTACCAAGGTCTATAGTAAGCGGAACTATCTCGTCATTGAATTTACCTGCTGCTTTAGCTGCAAAATAACGCTGTTGGCTACGCAAACCAAATGCATCCTGTGCCTCGCGGCTTACGTTATAACGCTCGGCTACATTCTCTGCCGTTTCACCCATGGTATATGGGTAGTAAGTATCTTTATTGAACTTCTTATTGATGAAGCGCCAGCCCATAGTAGTATCATACATCTCCGGCGCACGGCCAAATGCGCTTTCCGATTTCGCCATAACGAATGGCGCACGCGTCATGCTCTCTACACCACCGGCTATATACAGCTCTCCATCGCCACACATAATAGCGCGTGATGCATCCATGATAGCCTGCAAGCCCGATGCGCATAAACGGTTCACGGTATTACCTCCTACCGTAGCGGGTAAGCCGGCCAGCAAAGTAGCCATGCGTGCTACATTACGGTTGTCTTCACCGGCCTGGTTGGCAGCACCGGCTATTACATCTTCTATCTCGTTCACATCTATAGACGGGTTGCGTTCTACCAGCGATTTGATAACATGTGCCAACATATCATCGGGGCGAACGGTGCTAAGCGTACCACCATATTTACCGATAGGGGTGCGTACTGCGTCTATTACATATACTGTCTTCATCTTATTGTAGTGCTTGTGTTAAGTCGTTAATAATATCTTCTACTGTTTCGATGCCCACGCTCATACGTACCAGCCCATCTGTTATGCCAAAACGTACACGGTCTTCAGGTTTTACACCTACGTGCGTAGTAGATGCCGGGTGTGATATCAATGTATCGCAAGTGCCCAATGATACAGCGCTAACGCATGTTTTTAGTTTATTGATAAAAGATACACCGGCATCGAAGCCGCCTTTTAATTCGAAACTGAGTACTGCACCCGCATGCTTCATTTGCTTTTTAGCAATAGCATGGTCGGGGTGGGAGGCAAGGCTCGGATAGTGCACTTTTGATACCGCAGGATGTGTTTCCAGGAATGCAGCTACTTTTTCTGCATTGCTGCAATGCTGCTGCATGCGCAGGCTGAATGTTTTCAAGCCATTGTTCAGCAGGAAAGCATCGAAAGCATTGCTATTGCCACCCAGCAGGCGGTGTGTTTTAGTCACTACGCCGTTCATCTGCTCTATATCTTTGCCTATCAGTATGCCGCCTACAGCCGTACCATGCCCGTTCAGGAACTTGGTAGTAGAATGCATTACAAAGTCTACACCATACTTAAATGGCTGCTGCAGGTATGGGGTTGCAAAAGTGTTATCTGCCGTTACCACCAGGTTATATTGCTTTCCCAATGCAGTTAGCACTTCCATATCTACACATTGCAATGTGGGATTGGCAGGTGTTTCTATGTGCATCAGTTTTATGTCGCTATCGCTTTTTATGATTTCCTCTACCGCTGCGACATCATGAAAATCGGCAATAATAGCTGTAATGCCCAGGTGTGGTAATATTTTATCCAGCATTTCCTGTGTGCCACCGTACAGCGATTCGTGGGTTATCATTTTATCGCCCGCCTTCAGGTTGCTCATCAGCATGGTGGTTAGCGCTGCCATGCCCGATGCATGCAGTATCGCTTTTAGTTCCATCCGTCTGCCCGATGCATCTTTCAATCCATATGCTTCCAGCAAGGCTATCTTTTCTTCTACCTCGTTGGTATTTGGATTGCCAAACCGGCCATAGATGTATCCTTCTTCCTCTTTTTTAAAAACTGCAATACCTTGTTCTGCACTATCGAAGGTGAAGGTGCTGGTAGCATATATCGGGGTGAGATGCGCCCTTTTATTTTCAGGACTGTGGCCACCGTGTATACAGATGGTCTCAAAGCCATGAGAATTATTTTGTTCAGACATTGGGTGGCTTTAGTAATTTCGCTTGCAAAGTTACATTATTGCATGAAAGAGACCTTGCTCCAGTATGCTAAGTATAATTTATGGGCCAATAGCAGAATGATAGAGGTATTAGCCAAACTATCGGAAGAAAAGCTGGATATGGAAATAGAGAGCAGCTTCCCTACTATCCGTAAAACGGTATGGCATTGTGTGCGTGCAGAGGATATTTGGCTGCAAAGGCTGAACCTGGTGGAAAGCCCGGTATGGATGGATGATGCCGATAGGCCGATGCAACAGCTATGCGATATGTGGCTGCAAAGCGGGAAGGATTTTATAGCCTTTATAGAGCGTCAGTTTGATGATAATGCTTTTACTCATGTATTTCAGTTTTACAGAGATAAGCAGCCGTATAAAATGCAGGTAGGGCATACCTTGATGCATGCTTTCAATCACAATACCTACCACAGGGGCCAGCTCGTAACCATGCTGCGCCAGGTTGGGGAAACGAAGATACCCGGCACGGATATATCATTGTTTACCCAGTAAATAGCATTAGTAGTACTGTCTTTTTATGATGGGAATGTTTATCTGGTAGGTTACCAGGAATTGAAGGAGTTTACCCTGCAGTTCGTACGGGCCTGTTTTGTTGATGCCGTCTACGCCATATTTAACCGGCTCAGGGAAAAGATCTACAGGCGTATAGAGCGCCCTGACATTAATGGCAGACATAGCCACCATACGAAAGGTGTATTCAAAGCCGGCACCGCAAACGGGGATAAAACACTTACTATTATAGTCGGTTTGTATGCCCACGTAGCCCGTAGGTACTTTTTCTGTCATGTCACTGAAGTCATAAAACCCCACCCCTAATTGCACATACGGCATAAAACTCTGCTCTTCATCTATCTCCATATATAAGCCACTTCCTACTGTGATAAGAGAACGAATTTGCTCGTAGTAGAACTTTTGGGTATTAGGCGTTTTTACCGGCATGTTGAAACGCGATATGCCCAGGGTAACATCCAGCATCAGGTTGAAGTTTTGTGCTGTATAGTAACGCAGGCCCGCTACAAACTGCGGGGATAGTAAAATGCGGCTGTCAGGTTTGTTGGGCATTACCTGTTTGTTTCGCATAAAAGCATCGTAACTAATACCACCACCCAAATAAGTACTTAAAGCCTGTGCACTGGCATCCACATTAAAAAGAATAGCCATTAGCAACAAGGCGCACAACTTTTGCATACATCATTAACGTACAGTGGTGTATAATATTTTGTAGAGATGAAAAGGTGGCAATGTGCCACCTTTTCGCTTTGCCCGGTAACATTAGTTTCCGGCTTCATTCTTATCCTTAGTGTTGGGTTTTCTTCCCTGTTTGTTATTGTTATCCTTGTAGTTGTCTTCTTTGTTTTTACGGCTATCAAGGTTATCTCTTACCTCGGGTTTGGGCATATGGGAAGGATTATGTTTTTGTCCCAAATCCTGTCTTGGTACCTGTTTCATAACACTTAGTTTTAGTCATCATACAACCATAAAAAATTATGCCCGGAACCAACCTTTTCAATAGTGAAAAAAGTACTTTAACACAAACGAAAATGGCCGATACATAGTATCAGCCATTTCAGTTTATTACAATAAGCAGTATTTAAACCAGTTTATTTTACTTCTTCGTATTCAGCATCTGCTACGTTGCCATCATTGTGGGCATCGGCAGTTTGTTGCGTTTGGTCGCCACCTTCAGCACCTGCCTGTTGCTGTGCATTGTAGATGTGCTGACTGGCAGCCTGCCATGCATTGTTCAGCTCTTCAGCAGCTTTGTCTATACCATCCATATCCTCTGCTTTATGCACTTCTTTCAGTTTTGCAACTGCAGCTTCGATAGCAGCTTTTTCAGCATCAGGTATTTTATCGCCGTATTCTTTCAGTTGTTTTTCTGAATTGAATACAAGGCCATCTGCCATATTTAGCTTTTCAACACGCTCACGTACTTGTTTATCCGCTTCTTCATTCGCTTTCGCCTCGTTCTTCATTTTTTCGATCTCATCTTTGCTAAGACCGCTACCAGCTTCGATACGGATGTTTTGTTGCTTACCGGTGCCTTTGTCTTTTGCAGTTACATGCAGGATACCGTTAGCATCGATGTCGAATATAACTTCTACCTGAGGCACGCCGCGTGGTGCGGGTGGAATACCGTCGAGGATAAAGCGGCCCAGTGATTTATTCTGGTTCGCCATCGGGCGCTCGCCTTGCAGTACGTTGATCTCAACGCTTGGCTGGTTGTCGCTGGCTGTAGAGAATGTTTCGCTCTTTTTAGTAGGGATAGTAGTGTTTGATTCTATCAGTTTAGTCATCACACCACCCATCGTTTCGATACCCAGGCTCAGCGGGGTAACATCCAGCAGCAATACATCTTTCACATCACCTGTCAATACACCACCTTGTATAGCAGCACCTATCGCTACCACCTCATCCGGGTTTACGCTGCGGTTTGGTTTTTTGCCAAAAAATTTCTCAACTACTTCCTGCACTTTAGGTATACGTGTACTACCACCTACCAGTATCACTTCGTCAATATCAGAAGGATTCATGCCCGCATCTTTCAGTGCTTTACGGCAAGGCTCCAGCGTACGTTCTACCAGGCTATCTGCCAGTTGTTCAAATTTAGCACGGCTCAGTTTGCGCACCAGGTGTTTAGGCACACCGTCTACCGCTGTGATGTAAGGCAAGTTGATCTCTGTTTCCTGAGAAGAAGACAGTTCGATCTTAGCTTTTTCAGCGCTTTCTTTCAGGCGTTGCCAAGCCATCGGGTCTTTGTGAAGGTCTATAGCTTCGTCTTTCTTAAACTCTTCAGCCAGCCAGTCCATTATCACTTTGTCAAAGTCGTCACCACCCAGGTGGGTATCACCGTTGGTAGATTTTACTTCAAAAACGCCGTCGCCCAGTTCCAGTACCGATACGTCGAACGTACCACCACCCAGGTCGAATACGGCTATTTTGCTGTCTTTGTGTTGTTTATCAAGGCCATAAGCCAGCGCAGCTGCTGTAGGTTCGTTGATGATACGGCGTACGTTAAGACCGGCAATCTCGCCTGCTTCTTTAGTAGCCTGTCGTTGGGCATCGTTAAAGTATGCCGGTACGGTAATCACCGCTTCTTTTACTTCCTGGCCCAGGAAGTCTTCAGCTGTTTTCTTCATTTTCTGAAGGATCATAGCTGATATTTCCTGCGGCGTATACATACGGCCTTCAATATCCACACGTGGTGTGTTATTGTCGCCTTTTACAATTTTGTAAGAGTTATGCGTCATCTCGCCGGTAACCTCGTCATAACGGCGGCCCATATAGCGCTTTACCGACATGATGGTATTCAGCGGGTTAGTGATAGCCTGGCGCTTGGCCGGATCACCTACTTTGCGCTCGCCATTCTTCAAAAATGCTACTACCGAAGGGGTAGTACGGCGACCTTCGTCGTTCGCTATCACTACCGGCTCATTACCTTCCATAACAGCTACGCAAGAGTTGGTAGTACCTAAGTCAATGCCAATGATTTTTCCCATAATTATTATTTGTTATAAATGTTGTGTTGTTTACAGTTGTAAGAATCTATTTTCAATATGCATGCCATCGCCGGTAATCCTGAAATAATGTCAGCCATACTGTCAAACTGAAACAAAAATGCCTTAATGAACGAACATTAAGGCATTTGATATATGTTTTGGATGAAATATTGTCAAACTATTCGTCACTACGGCCTTGTATATTCATGCTTAATGTTACAGGGTTTACTTTCAGTGAATCAATAGTCACAGTTTCGATAGGTACATTCCTATAAGTCCTTAATGCTCTTGAGCCTATAAGACCTAATACGTTTTCGCCACGCATATTGGTATAGTTAGGTTTTATCTGGTCTCCTAAAAGCCCGCTCCCCTGTGCAATCTGCACTTGCTGGTAATTGTATATCTCATTGCTGCTTACATAAACAAACAGGTCGCAACTGTCTACATATCGCTGCACATTTGCCCCTGCCGGGCCGAAAGAGCTTGCAATAAATGAATAGAGGGCTGTTGTAGGCACTGAAACCTTAAACTGGCCGGCAGAAGTAACCGCTGCATTTGCGTAGGTATAATCTGCACTCAGGCGTTTCTTCTCACCTGTGGCTGCATTCTTTTCTACTATATGGAACCTGATGATGCTTTCTAACAATTTGCCGTTGCGAGGTACCCGGCCGCTTAACTCATATGCGGCGTTGTTTGTGGTCTTAGAAAAGCTTAACTGGTAGTTTGCGTTCGTGAAATCCCTGATATAGAAGCTATTCGGGTCGTTATTTTTATTGCTGTTTACAACATAAAGTACATCCGACGAATCTGTACGGCCGGTATTATTGTTCTTAACAACTACGCGATATTTAAGAAATGCATTCAGAGAGTCGCCTGCGGGCAGTTTCAGCTTATATGCATAGTGGGGATTCGTAAAAAAGCCCTGGCTGCCGGCAGCATCTTTCGGATAACCCTCCAGTGCCATATCTACACGATACATATTGAATGTTCTGTTGACTATCTGGCTGGCCGGATCATCGTTTTTATATTCCTTCATCACTACCTCGATATTCTTATAATAACTGGAATCCGCTATTTGCGCCATTTCAATAGCACTTTTATTCTCATCCAGAAAAGCCTTTTCTACTCTGATGTAATGAGCTGTGTCATCACGATTTAGAACGCCGTATGCCACAGTTATATCTTTATAAGGGGCGGCTACATCGAAATCTTCATTACAAGCGCCTAAAAAAAGGCCTGCGGTAACAAGAGGAAGCAGTATTTTTTTCATTTTATTGTTATAGAACCTTAGGTAGTTGGCAAAGATAACCTAATACTTGTAAGTTTCGTTTGGCCGGTTATTTATGATACAAAATTGACACTTCTATATTAATGCTGTTAGTTAAAAATATGTGTGCAAAGAGTAAGAAAGAATACTGAGAAATGGCTGTATACATTGCTGTAGCTACAACATATTAGAAATACCGGTGAAAAAACGGGTGTTTTTTGTCAAAAATCCTTTTTATGTTTGCAACACATTAGAAGGACAACACAAAAACTTACTTATCAACATTATAACCGGTCTTGTTTTCCGGATGCGCTGAAGAGAGAACGCACAAATACACTAAACGTATCAATACACATTATAATGATATTTTACAGCCCAGCACCTGCTGTGCCCATTCACTGTCAGAACAAACCGGTAAACATTAGTTACCGGTTTTTTTATTTCTATAAAAATAGCTGGTTATCTTTGTTCGACATTTTTATGGGTTCCTATAGTATTGGTGAGGCAATTAATCTGTTGATGCAGAAATCGGGCTGGAAGCCTAAGGTGAATGAATTGCGCCTGCGCCAGGAGTGGGAGGCTATAGCTGGCAAAACCATTTCTAAATATACCCGTAACCTGTATCTCAGCGGTACTACCCTTACTATCTATACAGACGTTGCTCCGCTGAAGCAAGAATTACTCTTGGGCAAGGAACAACTGGCAGCGCGCATCAATGAGTATTTTGAAGAGCGTGTGGTAGAGGATATTGTAATAAAGTAATCAGAAAACTTCTTTCAGTTCAGACAAGCAGCTTACTTCATATGTGGGTTTGTGCTTGTGAGCTTTTTTAGCGGGGTTGAAATAAACCTGGTCCCAACCGGCATAGAAAGCCCCCAATATATCTATATCCAGGGCATCACCTATCATTATGCTTTCATCGCATACAGCGCCTGTGGTTTTCAATGCATAGTTGAATATTTCTGCATTAGGCTTTATACTCTGGCTTTTTTCGGAGGTGATCACTTCTTTGAAATAGCCCGCAATGCCTGAATAGTGCATTTTTTGCCATTGCGTTGCCTCAAAACCATTGGTAATAAGATGTAAGGCGTACTTATCCTTGCAATGTTCCAGCAGTTCTTTTGCAAAAGGCATCAATACAGTTTGTGTGGGCAGTATTTCAAGATAAGCCTCGCTCAGTTCATGCGCCAGCGGCGTATTCCCTATTTTAAAGTCCAGCAATGTAAGCCAGAAGCGTTTCCACCTCAATTCCTCGCGTTTTATAAACCCATTCCTGAAGCGTGCCCATAGTTTTTCATTATGTACATTATATGCTGCTGCAAATGCCTCGAAGTCGGTGATGCCATACAGCGGCAGGTTATACTCTGCAAATACTTGCTGCAGTGTATTGGCAGAGTTTTGCTCAAAATCCCACAGGGTGTGGTCCAGGTCGAAGAATAAATGTTTATAAGCTTTGCCCATTGCCCGTCAGCTCAAAATATAAAAGCCACCCTTTTCAATAAGGATAGCTTTTTAAGGTGTTTAAAATGCAAAAATTACTTTTTGCGATGGTATATTTTGTCTTCGAAAAACTCGTTAGTCGCTTGCAGGGCAGGATTTGCCATGCGCTCGTAAATACGTGATATTTCGATTTGTTCTTTGTTTTCGTGTATTTCTTCCAGGTTATCAGCGTGGCTCGAAAACTCATCCAGTTTACGGTGCAACTCCTCTTTCATTGTAACTGAAATCTGGTTAGCACGCCTGGCCATAACAACGATAGACTCGTACAGGTTGCCTGTCCTGTTCTTTATTGCCACTACATCACGGGTTTCCACCATTGGGTTAACCGCTGCCATTGCCCTTTTATTTGTGCTCATTGCGTATTTTATTTATAGAATTATTTGCTAAGGTATAATATTTTTCCGCGTCGCGAAGATACTTAGAATTTGGATAACCGTCAACTAGTTCCTTATATGCATTCAGGGCGGCTGCATACCGCTCTTCCTGCTTTTCCCTGATGCTTTCATTAGCGTACTTGTACCAGGAGCGTACTACCATATATTGGTAATAGTCACTTCTTGCAGATTCAGGAAAATTGCGCATGACTTGCTTGTAAGATATGCTGGCAGCTTTAAACTGGCCTATATTATAATAAAGCTTGGCTGCAGAAGCATCTTTTTCTTCCAGTTTGCCACGGCATTCATCTATGTATTTATTGGCTTCTTCCAGTCTTTTAGAATTGGGGTGGGTATTGATAAATGATTGCAATGCCTCCATTGCTTTTTCAGTATTTGTCTGCTCCAGGGATGGTTTGGGTGACATTCTATACAAGCACAGGCCATACATAAACTCTACCTCTTCAGCCTCCTTGCTGGTGGGGAAAAAATCGAGATAGTTCTTAAAATGGTATGAGGCTGACAAGTAGTCTTTCATATTGTAAAAAGAATACGCGTAACGATAATACATCGGCTCATAATTGCGCGTGTTCTTCATTACGGGTATCAAAGACTCATACAGGCTATTGGCGTGTTGCCATTGCTTTTTATCATAAAACTCATTGGCTTTTGCCAATTTGTAATTGATGTCTTTGCTTTTCAGGGCTTTTTCATAACCACTGCAAGCGCTGATGGTAATCAATACCAGCAGCAGGAGCGTATTTCTTAAGCGTATTGGCATAAGGGCTGCAAAAATAGCGAATGTATGCTGGTTTGCATAATTTATGAGCTAAAAGACTGTTAAATCGGTGATTTGCAGCTATTTCACAGGTTATCCACATTTATCAACACGTTTTTAACATGTAGTTATTAAGACTATGTGGGAAACGCGACGAAAAGCAATACAGGCAAATGCTTCAGCAACATATGTATCTGTGGAAAAATATGTCCGTTTTTCTTTAAGTAGAATCGTGGGAAAATGTGTTATTTTGTGTCAAGAAAGGTGAAAATACTCTCAATCCTCGCATGGTAAGCTTTTTCGGAGAATATGAAGTTTCGGTTGACGCAAAAGGGCGCTTTTTAGTGCCTGCATCGTTGCGTAAACAGATACCGGAAGGTGCCGAAGAAGTATTTGTGATAAACAGAGGTATTGAAAACTGCCTGAACATGTACCACATCAGCATGTGGAAAGCTCTGACAGGTAAGTTGAACACCATGAATGATTTTGATGATGATGTGCGCGAATTCAAGCGTGTGATTATGGATGGAGCCACAATGATAGAGCCGGATAGCGCAGGGCGCATCCTGATGCCAAAGTCACTGATGGAACATGCAGATATCAAAAAAGACATGGTTCTGGTATCGCTCGGCAATAAAATAGAGCTGTGGGATAAAGATACTCATAAAGAATACATGAATAAGCGCCGGTCGAACATAAAAGACCTGGCCAAGAAAGTGGGCGGTGGTGTTAACCTGTTTGAAAATCTGTAGAGAATATGGCGGGTGACACTTTTTACCACACAACAGTTCTTTTAAAGGAGGCAGTTGATGGGTTGGCGATAAAAGAAGATGGTATATATGTGGACGCGACATTTGGCGGCGGCGGGCATAGCAGGGAGATATTGAGCAGGCTGGGTGCAACCGGTAAGCTGATAGCTTTCGATCATGATGCGGATGCCTGGCGTAATAAACCCGATGACGCGAGGCTGGAGCCGGTAACGGAAAACTTCAGGTACATCAACCGTTTTTTGAGACTGCATGGCTATAAAGAGGTGGATGGCATCCTGGCCGATCTGGGTGTAAGTTCTTTTCAGTTTGATACTGCAGAACGTGGTTTTTCCATACGGTTTGACGGTCCGCTGGATATGCGGATGGATAAGCGAATAGAAATGACCGCTGCAGATATACTGAAAACATACAGTGAAACACAGTTGCATAAGCTGTTTGAGCAGTATGGAGAAGTGAGGAATGCAAAACAACTGGCAAAGCATATAGTGGATAACCGGAATAAGGGTGGGCTGGATAGTATAGCGTCTTTGAAAGCTATGATAGCGCCCGTGATGCGAGGGTTGCCTAATAAGTATCTGGCGCAAATGTTCCAGGCGCTGCGGATAGAGGTGAATGATGAGTTGGGGGCGCTGAAGGAGTTTCTGGAGCAGGCGACGAAAAGTCTGAAGCTAGGCGGAAGGCTAAGCATTATCACCTTTCATTCGCTGGAAGACAGGCTGGTGAAACAGTTTATGAAGAAAGGCACCTGGGAGGAAGAAGTGGTGGATGTATTTGGCAGGTCGGAACATAAGCCGGTATTAAAGCCGGTAAATAATAAACCTATAGAGCCTACAGAAGAAGAAGTGAAAAATAACAACCGTGCACGCAGTGCGCGGCTAAGAATAGCAGAGAAGATAGCATGAGTACGGATGCAAATATTGCAGCAGAGCAGGAAGTAACCCCGGTGCAGCGTGTAAGAAACGACTGGAAAACACTGGTAGAGAAAGTGTCTTACAAGGCTATCGTAAACAATGTGCCATTTCTGGCTTTTGTAGCCCTGCTGTGTGTGTTGTACATCAACAATACACAGCATGCTGTAGAAATGCAGCGGGAGCTGAACAAGCAGAACAAAACGCTGAAAGAACTACGCTGGAAATATATGGATATCAAAACCCAACTGATGTATACGCGGATGGAAACGGAGGTAATAAAGAAAGCATCAGCACTGGGATTGAGACCAATGGAATTGCCGGCATACACAGTTTCTATAGATAGTACAAGCGTTAAACCATAATAATACAAACCTGTTAGTTGAATATAAAGAAAGACATACGGTTTAGGGTGTATGTAGCCTTTTCGTGTATCTGCATGCTGGGTATTGCTATCATATTGAAAGCTGCCGCCATTCAGATAAATGAAGGTCCGGAGCTGCGCAG
>CAMLKS010000022.1 GCA_946480675.1 uncultured Bacteroidota bacterium | reverse complement strand
AGTCATAAAGTTCCCACCACTACCAATTCCGTTATCATATCAGAAAAAAAATGCAAATACACTTGCGCAACTCAAAAGTTGCATATATATTTGCAACCTTAAAGTTGCTCATTTAATACTCAAGAATGAAACAAGATATATTTCAAGCTATAGCTGACCCCACACGCAGGGCTATTTTAACGTTAGTTGCTATACAGGCATTAACACCCAATGCAATGGCGGAAAAATTTGACATGACCCGTCAGGCTGTGTCAAAACATATTAAAGTATTGCACGAATGCGAATTGATTAAACCTGAGCATCGTGGCAGAGAGATCTATTACCATTTTAACGCGAAAAAAATGCAGGAGTTTGACCATTGGTTAGCGCAATTCAGGCAAAGCTGGGAAACGCAATTCAATCAACTTGACCAACTATTATCAACAATTAAAGAACAGAAATAATGAACAACAATTTGCTATTTGATTTTAACGTTGACAAAACCGCGAAAACGGTTTATATAACCAGAGAGTTCAATGCCGGGCTTTCTTTAGTATGGGATGCCTTTACTAAAGCCGAACTACTGGATCAATGGGGAGCACCTGCACCTATGCGCGCCAAAACAAAGTATATGAATTTTGAAGTAGGTGGGCGACGATTTTATGCCATGATAAGCCCCGATGGACAAGAGCGATGGGCAGTGCAGGAATTTACATCCATCACCCCGAAAACCAATTTCAAGATGTACAACACGTTTGCCGATAAAGACGAAAACCGTGAGCTGCCGGGCTCTGAATGGGATTACACTTTCAGCGAACAAAATGGCATAACAAAAGTACACATTATCATTTTCAACGAATCGTTTGAGCGGTTGGAAAAATTATTGGAGGGCTTCAAGATAGGCTTCGCCCTAACCTTGAAAAACCTGGAAGACATGTTGGCCACCTTATCCCTAAAATCATAAATAATAAAAAACTTACAATCACTCTAAAAATAAAATTATGAGAACAATCAATCCCTGGATCAATTTCAACGGCAATGCCGAAGACGCATTCACTTTTTACAAATCAGTTTTGGGCGGCGAGTTCACTAAGATCGTTCGTTTTAAAGACTTGTCGAGTGCTGAATTTCCCGTGCCGGAAAATGAGGCCAATAAGATAATGACAATTGCTTTGTCTATCGGCAAAGGCAATGTGTTATTGGCCAATGATGTTCCCGAATTTATGGGCCGGATAAACGAAAACGAAAATCGCTCTAAAATTGTAATCGGTGCAGAAAGCCGTGAAGAAGCAGACAAAATATTTAACGGGCTATCTGTAGGTGGAGATGTTGAAGGCCCCATTGGCGATAGCCCTTGGGGTACATATGCCGGAATGTTTAGAGACAAGTATGGCATTGAATGGATTGTGGAATTTGACCCCAATTATAATGGGTAAGTTTGATCCCGATTTATATAAGGAATTCGATTGGAATCCCTTTCTCTCCGCATCTGATTGTATTAAAGCCCTGTAGCATACAGGGCTTTAATATTTGGGGCATTGGCAATGATTCATATAGTCAGCAATTCCGTTGGCGCATATCCAAACCGCTTTTTGAAAGCATAGGAAAAATGCGACAGGTTTTCAAACCCCACTTCGTAGCATACATCAACAGGTTTCATTTTCTTTTCTGCAAATTGGTAGTGCGCCAGTTCTAACCTTTTTTGTATCAGCCATTTCTGAGGCGTAGTGTTGAACGTCTTCTTAAAATCCCGCTTGAATGTCGTAAGGCTCCTGCCTGTCAGGTACCCAAACTTTTCTATCGGCATATTGAACATAAAATTACGTTCCATATAGTCTACCAGGTCTATTTTGCCCGGCGCTTCAAAATTCGCCAGCAGGTTGTCTATGCCCTTATCTATTGTCCGCAGAATGGTTACTGCTTCAGTGATCTTTAGATTGGCAATGTTTTCAGGCAGCTCATTCATATCAAAATATGGTATCAAAGAGTTGAGGCAGCTTTCCAGCAATGGATGATTATTATAGTGCCTTATTTTGGGAACCTTATCTACCATTGGCTTGATGTTCAACCTGGAATAATAGTTACGCAACCATTCAGTAGTAAGGTGCATTACAACCGTTTTATGCGGAAGGCCATCTTTGGGGTAATTAATAATTGTAGCCAATTGGTTGCGGGGGATAAGAAAAATATCACCTTTATTAAAAAGGCAGGTACCTTCTGCCTGTACAATCTTTGTTTGGCCGGAAATGAACCATATCAGCATATGATGCTCAAACATGGTGTCCGTCTTAAAGAATTTATCCTCATAACACGAAAGCTTGATGTCTTCCGTGATATACTTAGCTACATAGTCCATATACTAAAATTGAGCTTTATCAAAACTATCAAAAATCCCTTATCGTTACTTTATCCTTAACCCGGCTGGCAATCCAGCATTATTCAGTGTCATTATGCTTACATATCAAATGGAATGCCTGTCATTTCTTCCGTAAGCTTCCAGAGGCGCTTTGCTGCACCGGCATCCAGTGAATATTGCTGCACACCGCTTTGGTGTAGTGAAGCATTAGTGGGTACAGAGGGATTGGACGGTAGCAATTCAGCCACATCACCATCTTCACAGTATACACCACCAATATTGTTTAGTAGCGGATTGGTTGCTGCAAATACAGATGTTGCAGCACCCTGCGAAATCGTTTTCAAACCCGCCAATACTTCAGGACGAAGGTTGCCTGCATCATCCAGGAAACCCATTTGTTTAAACAATTCCGGGGATGCCGATCTACCCAATTCCGTACCGGCGATAGAGCCCGGATGCACGGAATAAGCTCTAACATTAAATAGCTGGCCACGATTGTCCAGTTCCAGTGCAAACAGGTTAACGGCTGTCTTAGATTGGCCATAAGCCTGTAGCGTTTCATAGTCGCGGTTATAGAAATTAGGGTCTTCAAAATTGAAAGCGGCCATATGATGCCCTAAAGAAGAAACATTCACTATGCGCGCACCATTTGCTTGTTTTAAAGCAGGCCATAGCTTTGAGGTCAGATGGAACTGTCCGATATAGTTGGTTGCCAATTGCGACTCAATACCGCGGCCATCCCGCTGCAAGGGCACCCACATGATGCCAGCGTTGTTTATCAGCATATGCAGTGGCCTGCCCGATGCCATGAACTTTTCAGCAAAGACATCTATAGAAGCAGGATGCATCATATCCATTGCTTCAATTTCTATGTTAGTAATACCTTCCAGGTTTCTCTTTGCCTTTTCAACGTCCCTTGTGGGAACGATAACAGTAGCTCCTGCCGCAGATAATACCCTCACAGTTTCCACTCCGATACCGGCATTGCCACCGGTTACGATGGCGACCTTACCTGTCAGGTCTATACCTTTAATAACGTCCTGTGCTGTTGAGCGGGCATTGAAGCTTGTGTTCAGCGGATGTTGTAGTACCCCCTCGTTGTTGTTCTGTATCATTTTTTCTCTGGTTTTGTTGATACAAAAATAGAACGGGGCTTTTCGGGTCACTTTGTTGTAAAGGCCAAATTTACTTTGTTGAAAGGGTCATTATATAGCTGTATTTCCGGGAATGCTTTCTTAACGAACAACATCTAACTCCAGCCCTTCCCACTCCAGCTTATGCCTTATGCCATTCCTGGTTTGTGTATATTTCATGGTGCTGAGCATTATGCTGAATAACTTGCCGGGAATGGTTAATGCAATAGGGAAACGCCTGTAATAAGCCTTTTCAGCTGCTTCATATATATCAGGCATTTCACCAGCAACAGCCAGCTTTCCGCTAAGCTGTATGCCGGTGTTATCATACCCGCTTTTTGAAGCCTGGTATATGGTACCGGCAACAGGTGTTCCGCTGTGCACCCTGCTGTGTAATGATGACTTTGACGATTTAAATACGATACCATCCATTTCGGGAATAACAGCATACAGGCAGTTAAAGCAATAGGGCAATCCATCCTTCACATAGCATATGGTTGCTACCTTGCACTCGCACAAAAAATCCCGTATCTCCCTTTGCATTCTCATATGCTATCTTATGAGTCCTTACCTTTTCTCCTCACCAAAGCATTTTTATAGAATGTTTTTTCTGCTGCTGTTTCAGGTTTTATACCGGGCACAGTAGTGGGGTTGGCATTGTCATCCAGCGCAACAAAAACAAAGTACGCCTCGCAAACGGGGTATATTTCCCCGCTTATCACCTTCCGTGATGATGCATGCACATAT
The DNA here is from genome assembly GCA_946480675.1 of uncultured Bacteroidota bacterium. Next base: position 10,267 of record CAMLKS010000022.1, on the reverse strand, counting down.
ATTTCCATCGACCGGTCGAAAGCCCGCGTTACTTTTGCATTTATAGATATAATGTCGCCCACCTTAGCAGGGCTCTTAAATTCCACCTTATTAATAGACGCTGTAACGGCTATTCGCCCTGCATGTGTTTGAGCACATATGGCAGAGGCGGTATCCATCCATTGCACCAATCGGCCACCTTGTAACATACCCATAGGGTTGGCATCATTGGGATAAACGACCTCCGTCATAATCGTTTCAGACATGGCAGGGGTCTTATCCTTGTGCTTCTTATTAAGCTTTTCCATTTCAACGCTTGTGCGTATAAAATTCAATTATATGAACATGACAATCAATGATGATTGTCATGTTCTATGTTGTTTTTCCGGGGAAACAAGCATTAATAAGAAAATCCGCTTCTTTATTCGGTTGTGTTTTTAAGCTTCATCAGCAGGGTGTACGCATTCTTAGTAACCACCTTTTGGGTTTTCAGGTCCACGCCTTCAGCTTTACTGATAGCGATAACGCCATTTTCCGCAGCACCGGTCTGCACTTCCTTCATTTCATATTGGTTACCGCCTTTTGCTACAAAGATGTATTGCTTATTACCATAGCGTACCACTGCATCTTCAGGCAGCACAAAAGCATTTGCATTACCCAATGCTATTTCCGCATTCATATACATGCCCGGCACCAATGTATGATCATACTTTTCAAAATGGCAATGCACTTGCAGTGTACGCTCGTCACTCACATCTTTACCTATCAGTATTATTTCGCAGGGATATTTCTTATCCGGGTTGTTATTGGTATAAGCCACCAGTTGCTGCCCTATATACAATGCATCAATGTCTTTCTCAAAAATGGCAAGCGCCAGGTGCACATCTGTAGGGTTCACCAGTTCAAACAATACATCCGATGGGGTAACATATTTACCGATATTCACATTCACTGCCGATACAAAGCCATCTATGGGTGCATGCACATTTATTGTTCTTGAAATGCTACCTTCATTCAGCCTTTCTGGGTTGATGCCTATCAGTTGCAGTTTTTGTTGCAGGCCGCTTATAAGTATCTTATTGCTTTTATACTCCGCCGCTGCCAGTTGGAAAGTTTTATCGCTGCTGGCCTTATTTTGGTTAAGCTCCTTCTGGCGCAGATATTCACTTTCCAGGTAATCCTGTTTTGCCTTGGCGGTCAGGTAATCCTGCTGCAATTGTATATACTGCTGGTCTTCCATAATCGCTATTACTTCCCCTTTGCGTATATGCATGCCGGGTAGCAGCCGGGTAGATTTCAGGTACCCACCCAGCGGAAAACTTACAGATACCATGTTTTGCGGCGGCACATCTATCTTGCCCGCTACTTTTATTACAGATTTAATATCCTGCAGGCTGGCTACCCCGGTTGCTATATTGGCATTTTTTTGCTGTGCTTCCGTAAGCAATACCGTTGTGCCGCTTATTACTTCAGGCTCCTGGGTGGCGGCCGGTTGCTTGTCACTACCGCATGCAGCCAAAGCCAATATGGCTATAAATAATACTCGTTTCATTTCTTAATTTTTTATGAGGTAGTTGATCTCAAAAATGGATTCGTTCAGTTTCTTTAATTCATCATAATAACGGTTGTAGATATCAAATGCCTGGTTCAGCAGCATGGTATATTCCAGGTAGCTGATATCGCCCTGCATATACTGGCTGCCGGTTGCCTCAATTATTTCAGCTGCATTTTTATTGCCTGTCTGCTCATAATACACTACGGCATCTGCCTGCTTTTTATAAGCTACAAGGGCATTATCATACTGCATATCCAGCATATGCTTACCATCCTCTGCCAGTGTTGTTGCCATCTTCCTGTTTATTGCAGCAGCTTTTATCCTTGCTGCCTGCGATGCAAATATCAATGGTATGCCTACGCCCAACTGTACGGAACTGAACCGTTGCGATGAAGTATAGAGGCGCTCTGTATTATCCACTTTTTGCCAGCCGTTGAAGCTCTGGTTGTAATACCCGCCGGTTATATCCGGCAGCAGTTTGGCCTGCTCCAGCTGGTGTAGATTTTTGGCCACTTGCTGTTGCAACTGCAGGTGGGTAAGGTATGGATGCCCCCCCGTAGTATTGGACAAAACCGGCGCATCGGGTTTCAACAATGTCCGCGTGGGAACATATGTGGTATCCGTGTTCAGCCAGTAGGCAAACTGGTTGAGCAGTATCTTCAGGTCGGCCTGCAATTGTTCCAGTTGCAAATGAATCTGCCCACGCTGGTTTTCTGCCGTTGCTTTCTCTACCGTATTAGATGCCCCCAGCTTATATCTCAATTGGGCTTTATACTCAAACGCTGCATACAGGCTGTCTGCTGCTACCAGCAATGCCTGTTTCTGGTACAGGCAATTGATGGCATTGTAAAGCATGGATACCTGCCGGGTGATCTCCTTTTCATTCAGTGCTGTCTGCAACTGTGCCGCTTTCCATTCATTGTGCAGAACGGCGCGCTGCTTCACATATACAAGCGGAAAGGATATACTTTGGGTAACACCATAACGGGTATCGGTATAGGCACTGTTTACATGCCCCCACTCGGCAGTAACGTTGGTTTTATTAATATCCCATCCGCTTCCCTGCATCTTTTTATAATAATCGGTGTTTAGTCTTTGGGCCTTTAGCTTCAGGTTATTGTGCAGGGCCGAATCGATAGCCGCCTTTAGCGATATTTGCTGCTGTGCATGGGCCAGCATCGGCGAAAGACTTAACAGCAATAATATCACAGTTGCCTGTGGTTTCATTTTAATATTTCTTTTTTCAAACAGTAAATAAAGTACCGGCAGCAGGAATAGGGTTAAAAATGTTGCGGTAAGCAAGCCGCCTATTACCACCGTGGCCAGCGGGCGCTGCACCTCTGCACCGGCACCGTTGCTGAGGGCCATAGGCAAAAAGCCAAGCGAGGCTACGGTAGCCGTCATCAATACAGGGCGCAGTCTGGCGCGTGTACCCTGCAGCGCAATTTCTGCCGGGTCGGTAATACCCTGCGCTTTCAATCGCCGGAACTCGGCTATCAATACAATACCATTCAATACAGCCACACCAAATAAGGCTATGAAACCGATGCCCGCACTGATGCTGAATGGCATACCCCGCAATGCCAGCGCAAAGGCACCACCAATGGCCGATAGGGGGATGGCGGTATAAATAATAAGGCTATGCTTAAGGGAATGGAATGCGAAATACAGCATCAGGAATATCAGCCCCAATGCCAAAGGCACTACGATAGACAAACGTTTTTTAGCCTCAATAAGGTTTTCAAACGCCCCACCATAAGTGATGTAATAGCCGGGCGGCAGTTTTATTTTATCTGTCTTTTGCTGCAGTTCATTTACAATGGTCTGCACATCTTTACCGCGCACATTGAAGCCCACCATTATCCTGCGTTTTGCATCTTCACGCTGTATCTGGTTAGGCCCGTCTTTTATAGCAACCGTAGCCAGCTGGTTCAACGGCACCTGCGCACCCAATGGTGTGGGCACTAACAAATTCTGTACGTCTGCCAGGCTTTGACGCTGGTTGCCGGCCAAACGCACCACAAGGGCAAACCTTTTTTCATCTTCATATACCATACCGGCACTTTGTCCGCCAAATGCCGCATTGACAACACGGTTCACTTCCTCTATACTCAAGCCGTATTGCGCAATAGCGGCGCGGTTATGCGTTATGATTATCTGCGGCAGCCCGGTTACTGTTTCGATGTATATATCCTTTGCACCTTCTACCGAACCGGCCAGTTTGCCCAATTCATTGGCATAATGGGCCAGGGTATCCAGGTTTTCACCAAATATTTTGCATACCACATCTTGTCGCGCCCCTGTCATCAATTCGTTGAAACGCATTTGTACCGGGAACTGAAAGCCGGCTGTAATGCCGGGCACCTCTTCTAAGGCAGTGCTCATCTTCTCCGCCATTTCAGGAAATGTTTTGGCAGATGTCCATTCTTTTTTGTCTTTCAGTATCACCATCATATCGCTGGCTTCCATAGGCATGGGGTCGGTAGGAATTTCGCCGCTGCCTATCTTGGTCACCACTTTCTCTATTTCAGGAAATTTATTCAGCAGGATACCGGCAGCCTTCTGGGTAGCTTCAATGGTAGTATGCAGGTTGCTACCTGTCAGTACACGGGTTTCAACAGCAAAATCGCCTTCTTCCAACTGCGGTATGAATTCTCCGCCAAGTGACATGAGCAACATAACGGCTATAACAAACAATGAAAAAGCGGCGGCTATCATCATCTTTGTATGCTGCAACACTTTTGCCAGTGCCTTTTGAAATACGGTTTCCAGCTTTTCCATCATCCTGTCTGAAAAGGTGGGTTTATGGCTGATGCGTTTACTGATTACCAACGCACTCATCATGGGTATATACGTTAGCGAAAGGAGGAATGCCCCCAGGAGTGCAAAGGCCACCGTCTGCGCCATAGGCCGGAACATCTTACCCTCAATGCCCTGCAATGTGAAAATAGGCAGGTACACGATGAGTATGATAATTTGCCCGAAAACAGCACTATTCATCATGTTCGATGCAGATGTTTTTACTTCGGTATCCATTTCTGCCTGGCTGAGGCGGGTTTTATCTCTAAACTGTTTGGAATGGCTGAAGCGGTGCATCACAGCTTCTACTATTATCACGGCACCATCTACTATTAAACCAAAATCGAGCGCACCCAGGCTCATTAAGTTGCCGCTTACGCCAAACAAGTTCATCATAATAATGGCGAACAGCATAGAAAGCGGGATAATGGAAGCTACCAGCAAGCCTGCCCGCACATTGCCCAGGAAGAGCACTAATATGAATATCACTATCAGCGAACCTTCCAGCAGGTTTTTCTCAACGGTGCCTATGGCATTATTCACCATTTTGGTACGGTCCAGGAATGGCTCTATCACTACGCCTTTGGGCAGTGTTTTTTGTACCTGCTCTATCCGCTGCTTGATGGCCTTTATTACCTTGCCGCTATTTTCGCCTTTCAGCATCATCACGATGGCCCCTGCTACTTCGCCTTCATCATTATAGCACATAGCGCCGTAGCGTGTTGCTGAACCCAGATGAACATCTGCCACATCCCTTATCAATACCGGGGTACCATTAGATAATTGTTTTACAACACTGTTCTCAATATCACTGATACTTGTAGCCAGGCCTTCCGTTCGTATATACAATACGGTAGGTCCTTTTTCTATGTAAGCACCGCCGGTGTTATTATTGTTCTTTTCCAGCGCGCTGAATACCTCGCTGATGGTAACATTATAAGATGCCAGCTTCGATGCATTTACAGCTACTTCATACTGCTTCAGGTAACCACCAAAGCTGCTTACATCTGCCACCCCCGGTACGCCCAATAGCTGCCGGCGTATTATCCAGTCTTGTATGGTACGCAGCTGCATGGCATCGTACTTATGTTCATAACCCGGCTGTGCACGTACTACATACTGGTATATTTCTCCCAGCCCGGTGGTAACCGGTGCCAGGTAAGGCGTGCCTATACCCGGGGGCAGGTCGGCCTGTATCAGTTGCAACCGTTCAGACACCTGCTGCCTTGCCCAGTATACATCCACATTATCATTAAAAACGATTGTGACCACCGACAACCCAAAACGGGAAAAGCTGCGTATTTCCTTAAGGCCGGGTATATTACTATTGGCCTGCTCTATCGGAAAGGTAATAAGGCGTTCCACATCGGGCGCTCCAAGAGCGGGGGTTACGGTGAGTACCTGCACCTGGTTATCTGTAATATCCGGCACCGCATCTACGGGCAGCCGGGTTAATTCGTAGCTGCCATAACCTATCAATGCCAGCACGAATAGCATAATAATGAGTTTATTCTTCACAGAAAACTCAATGATCTTATTTAGCATAAGTATCGCATATTTTCAGTACCGGGCGCTTATATACACCCGAGTAAAAGATTTTATAAATGGATAGTGGCTAAAAGCCCTGTATTATCAGAATAGAAAATCAGGCGCGGGGCGGCTGCCATATTTTGGAAAGGGCCTCCGCAGCGTGGTGTGGAGCATTGTAGCGGGACAATGGTTTCGCCAGCAATGTGTAGGCGGCTTGTTGTGGTATTTCCACTCGCACTTGCTCGAAGAATATCAATGCAAACGATGCCACATGGCTGTATTGCTTAAAGGGCAATTGCATATCCCTGTCGTGGCCGGGATGGCCATCAGTGTCTTGTGTATAGTGCATAGCCAGGAAATCCCATACACCCAGGTCTTTGTTCTCGTCTTTATGCTCGTGATAGTGCTCTACCAGGGTATATACTTTCAAGAGCTGGGCTATCGGGGTATGCACCCAGATGAGCGAACTAAGCAGCAATATGACCATAGCCCGTGGCATAACACAAAGTTAGTCTTTATAGTTTATTATCTCCTATATTATTAAGTTACAGATTTCAATTTCTTATTTTATATCCATTCTTACACGCCTATCTTTAGGCTATGAAACAGGTAACAGCGACGATAGGGAAAGACCACTACATCACACACATCGTAACGCCTACGGGCAAGAGCCTTTTTTCCGATGAACCGGAAACGGCGGGTGGCGAGGATGTGGGGCCTGCGCCGGAAGAACTGTTAGCAGCATCGCTTGGGGCTTGTACCTGCATCACGCTACGCATGTATGCTGACCGCAAACAATGGCCGCTGGATAAGGTAAAAGCCCACATTACTATAGAGCGCGATAAGGAAAAGAACGAAACCAACATGACACGCCGGATATTACTTACCGGCCTGCTGGACGAGCATCAAATAGCCCGGCTATTAGCCATAGCTAATAAATGCCCTGTACACGAGATACTCACCCATCCTATACATATACAAACCACATTGGGTTAATTTTTTAACATCTTCTTCTACGTGTCATTCTACAGCCATATGTGGCACGACTGCTTGTGGCATTGTCTTTGTTTTGTTATATTTAGAATAAGTAAAAGATCAAAGGCTATGACACTGAGCGAAACATGGTTTTTAGAAGGGTATATTGATTTTGAACTGCAGAAATACCGCCTGCTGGCTTACCTGAAAGAGGTGAACAACTGCTTCAACCAAACGAAGCTGTACCCCCAACTGGCCGATGTGGTTTTCCACTATAACAACCTGGTATCCTTCAGGGATAATAAGCGTTTCCTGCAAGACAACTTTCCAAGACAACTGACGCATGTGGACATGCAGAAAGTGACACTGGTATATGAGCAGATGCTGCAGGACGACGAGCTGATGAAAGAACTGGAAAGCATTACCCAATATGCCATAGAGCAGATGAAAGGGACATTGGATAATGGTGCGGGCATCTATGAGCTGGTGGAACAACAACTGGAGATAGCACCCGTAGGCATTATACCGCTATACAAGAACGAAGGCTATATGCTGCTGCGCTACGGCAACCACGGCGAGATACATGCATACAGCTATACCATCACTTTATTTGAACATAAGGACGCCAACTATAAAGGCATCCGTATGGAATATATAGATAGCTGGCAGAAGAACATCGTCAATACGTATGAAAACATCAAGCGCGACATCATACGTAAGATACGCACCCTGCCCTACCCCGCGGTGTACAGCATAGAATACCCGCTAACCATACCATTGAACGAAACGCTGCTGCCGATAGCCAAGCGTGCCCTTGTAAAACACATAGCTACGAAGGCTGCTTAACTTCTGCTGGCTTATTGGCATCTATACCTATTTCGTGGTGCTCCACTGCCATTTCTACCTGCTTGCGGGTGGGTAAGAGTATCAGGCGCAAGGTGGTATCATTGGTAAAGTAGCTGATGGCCCAGTTGATGAAGGTGAACAGCCTGTTCTTCGCATTCAGTATCAGCATCAGGTGCAGGAACATCCATGTGAGCCACGCAAACATGCCCTGGAAGCTCATAAACGGCAGATCGACTACAGCTTTACGCTTACCTACTGTGGCCATGGTGCCGGGCGATTTATACCTGAAAGCCCGCATTTCGCCGCCATCCAGCAAACGCTTGAGATTTGTTGCCAAATGTTTCGCCTGATTGTTGGCAACATTAGCCAGTTGCGGGTGGCCTTTGGGCCATTCCTGCGTTTCCATATAAGACACATCGCCCAGGGCAAAGACACTATCGCTGCCTATGAGGCGGCTGTATTCATCCACCTTAATACGATTGCCCCTTACCAGCAGGCTTTCGGGCACACCCTTCGGCACATTGCCCATTACCCCTGCCGCCCATACCAGGTTGCGGGTAGGAATGGTGCGGCCATCTTTCAGCGTGGCTACCTTGCCATCATAATCGCTAAGCAATGCATTGGTCCAAACCTTTACGCCCAGGCGTTCCAGGTATTCCTGCGATTTGCGCTGCGATACGTGGCTCATGGCTGCCAGTGTAGCATTGCTGCCTTCCAGCAGGTATATATTAAGGCGTGAAAAATCCATATCGGGATAATCGCGCGGCAATACGTTTCTTTTCATTTCGGCCAGCGAGCCGGAAAGCTCTACGCCCGTAGGGCCGCCACCCACTACTACAATGTTCATAATGCGTTCCAGCTCTTCGGGCGATGCGTTTATGGCATCTTCAAAATTGAGCAGGATGCGATTGCGCAGCGTAATAGCTTCGGGGGTCGACTTCATAGGGAAGGCATAGCGCTCTATATTCTTATTACCAAAGAAATTGGTAGTGCAGCCGGTGGCTATTACCAGGTAATCGTAATGAAATGTTTCATCATCGGTCAGCACCTGCTTGTTATCCATATCTATACCCGTTATGCGTGCTACCCGCACATGCACATTGTGCTTTCGCTGGAAGACCTTGCGCAGGGGAAAGGATATGGCACTCGGCTCGAGGCGGGCCGTAGCTACCTGGTAAAACAGCGGCTGAAACTGATGAAAGTTGTATTGGTCTATCAGTGTGATCTCGTATTCACTATTCCTGATGTTCTTGGCCAATTGCAGGCCGGCGAACCCACCACCCAGTATCACTATCTTCTTGTTGGTCGTTTGTGATCTCATACGGTTGATTTTTATGTGGGGGCATTGATTGCGCCGCAAAGCTACGAGCATTTAACGGGCTGCAAGCATTGAGTGTGGCTATATTGACTATGCCTAAAATTTATGCCAAGGGGGTGATGCGTTTCCGCTATCCGGATGCCATTAACCTGTAAGTGCAGGTGGCAAATTGTTTCCGTTTGTTTCCGGTTTTGCCGGAACATTCCGCGGCGGGTTCCAGGGAATGATATCGGGGCGGTCTTCGTACACGGGTACGCCCTCTACTATTTTAATCAAACCGGTTTCTTTTGTAACGGCAGCGGAAGGAACTATTGTTACCCCTTTCCATAGCGGGTCGTCACCGGGGATGTTTTCAAAACCGCGTGGTTCGTAACGGGGCATTGCGGGCTTTTCGGGTGGTGGTGTTGCAATTTGCGGTTTGATATCTTTAGCGGCATACTTGCCCGATTCCAGCTTGCAATCGAGCTCTATAGCGCGCAAAACGGCATGCGGCGCCAGGTCGTCCACCACTTCTACAATGGTATCTTTCAGCTTTACATGGCGGCGCACCTGCCAGTGGCCCAATATCATCTGCGCCAGTACCAACCGCTTTTGCTGCAGCGTGCATACCTCATCGGCAATACGCTGCTGTGCGGCCTGCTGCACCTGCGTCATAGCTTCGGCACGCAGGGGTGCTTCCACCTCATTTATATACTGCTGTATGTGCGACTGGCGAAACAGGCGATTAGCAGCTACGCGCAGGCTCTCGCCTTCTTCAATGTTAGGATAGGCTTCTTTGTAAGCTCTGAATTTATCGCCATGCTGCAAATAGGCATTGGCAAAGTGGAGATGACTTTGTTTCATTGGGTGATAGGTTTTACTATAGCAAATATACAACTAAAAAATCTATTCACATTTATAGAATGATTGGCTAAAAAAAAGTTATTGTACTAAACTTCTACATCATCTACATAAAAACAAAACTGCCGGGCAAGCCCCGGCAGTTTTGCATAATATTGAAATATCGTTCTTTAGAACCTGAAGCCTAATGTGAGCGCAGCATTATTAAGACTGCTTTTAATGGTAGCTGTAGGCACTGTTACGTTTTCGTACCCCGGAATATTTGGGAAATAATAGGGTTGCTCCTGCATTTCAGTTTGGGTATGTACAAAACCGAGGTCGAGAAACCAGCTTTCTGAACGGAAGCCTACACCACCGGAGAAGGTCATGCTGCTGCCATCGATAGCTGAATTTTTATACGGGCTACCGTAGTAGCCAAAGCCCAG
>CAMLKS010000021.1 GCA_946480675.1 uncultured Bacteroidota bacterium | reverse complement strand
AATATGCTGGTGCTTGAGGGCAGCCAGGAAGGCCTGCTTGGCCTGTTCAACATGTTTGCAGGTGGTGCGTTTAGCCGCGCCTCTGTATTCGCGTTAGGTGTTATGCCTTATATCTCTGCATCTATCTTTATGCAGCTGGCCGGTATCGTTGTGCCACAGATTGCTAAAATGCAACGTGAGGATAGCGGCCGCCGTAAAATAAATCAGTACACACGTTACCTTACTGTATTGGTTACTGTGTTCCAGGCAAGTGCTTATGTAGCTTACCTGCGTACACAAAGCGGTACTGCTATCGTTCCTGAATTCTCTGCATTCCTGTTCTGGCTTTCTACTGTAGTAGTACTTACTGCGGGTACATTGTTTGTAATGTGGATGGGTGAAAAGATAACTGATAAAGGTATTGGTAATGGTACATCCCTTATCATCATGGTTGGTATCCTTGCTCGTCTGCCTCACTCACTGGGTCAGGAGTTTGATGCTAAAAACCTTGGTGGTGGCGGTGGTCTGCTGATATTCCTGATAGAGATCGCTGTGTTTATCGCTGTGGTAGTAGGACTTATCCTGCTGACACAAGGTATCCGTAAAATACCGTTGAACTATGCACGCCGCATCATAGGTAGCAATAATGCTGCACGCGAAGTAGCAGGTGGTTCACGCGATTTCATACCGCTGAAAGTAAACTCTGCGGGTGTTATGCCTATCATCTTTGCCCAGGCTATCATGTTCATCCCCGCTACTATTGCCGGTTTCTCTAACAATGAAACAGCAGCTGGTTTCGTACGTGCTATGTCTGATCACACATCACTGTGGTATAACGTGATATATGCTGTATTGGTAATCGCATTTACCTATTTCTATACAGCACTTATCTTCAACCCAACAGAGATGGCCGATAACCTGAAACGTAACAACAGCTTTATCCCTGGTGTAAAACCGGGTGAACCTACAGCAGATTATATTGCTACTATCATGGACCGTATCACCCTGCCGGGTGCTGTGTTCCTGGCGGTAGCCGGTATCCTGCCTGGTATAGCTGCTCTGTTAGGTGTTACCAGCGGTTTCTCAACATTCTTCGGTGGTACATCTATGCTGATAGGTGTTGGTGTTATCCTTGATACACTGCAACAAATAGAAAGCCACCTGCTGATGCGCCAATACGATGGCCTGATGAAAACAGGACGCATCACCGGCCGTCAGAGTGCTGGTGCTGCTGTATAATATTGAATTTCTGAGTAATGATACATATTAGGAGTAAAGAAGAAATTGAGCTGATCAGAAAAAGTGCTTTAACAGTCACTGCCACCTTAACACAGGTGGCAAACTTTTTAAAGCCCGGCATCACCACTTTATCTATCGATAAAATGGCCGAGGCCTTTATACGCGACAATGGTGGCGTACCTTCCTTCAAAGGGTATGGGCCGGCGTCTTCGCCATTCCCTGCATCTTTATGCATTTCGGTAAACGAGGTGGTTGTACATGGTTTCCCCAGCAATTATGAGCTGAAAGACGGTGATATTATATCTGTTGACTGTGGCGTATACATGAACGGATATCACGGTGACCATGCCTATACGTTTGCTATTGGTGAGGTAAAGCCTGAAGTATCGAAACTGATGCGCATCACCAAAGAAGCGCTAATGAATGCAGTGTACCAGGCACGTGAAAATAATAGGGTAGGAGATATCTCCTTTGCTGTTGAAGACCTTACCGGCCGCCAGAATGGTTATGGTGTGGTGCGCGAATTGGTGGGCCACGGTGTAGGAAAGAAACTGCATGAAGACCCGCAAGTACCTAACTACGGCCGCCGTGGCGATGGTAAACGCCTGAAGCAAGGTATGGTATTAGCTATCGAGCCAATGATAAACCTTGGTACAAAAGATGTGCTGACATTGGAAGACGGCTGGACGGTCGTTACTGCCGATGGCAAACCTTCTGTGCACTATGAGCATACTACATTAGTTGGGAAGAACAGGGGCGAAGCACTTTCAAACTTTGCACCTATTGAAGCCGCAGAACGTGCCAATCCTGAGTTGAACACCGGGCACCTGGTAGACTTGCCGGTTACTGCTTAAACTATAATACTAGCAGCTGTAGATTTCAAGATCTTCATCATTATTTTTTCATCTGTACTTAATTCAATACTGTCGTCACAAGCGGCAGTATTTTTTTGTTCCAGGAATGTGTGGAGTGTATTATTGGTATAGTGATCTATCACTATAGGGTGCACATAATATTTCTTACATACAGCCCGTGTATTACCCAGCTTTTCGGCAACCATGTCCAGCACTTCAACTATAGCTTTCTTAGTAGCCGTAATGCCATCCACTGTTCCTTTTTCCTTAAAGGCTTCGATAGCTTGCAGCGTTCCTGCCCATGTCCGGAAATCTTTGGCAGTGAAATCACCCCCACTGATGGTTTTAATGTAACTGTTTACCATACCCGAATCCACCGCCTTGCGTTTGCCGTTATCATCATAATACTGGAATAATTCTTTACCCGGTATATCCCTGCATTGCTGAACGATACGAGCAAGTTTTTTGCTTTTCAGGTTTATTTTGTGGTAAACACCTTTTTTGCCTTTAAACTCAAATTTTACCTCACTGCCATTTATCTGCACATGTTTATCCTTCATGGTGGTCAGCCCGAAAGAACCATAGAGCTTTTCATATTCATTGCTGCCAATACGTATGCAAGTGCATTGCAGCAGAGCAATGATGGTAGCCATTACCTTCTCATGCGGTAGCCCCGGCAATGCCATGTGTTTTTCCAGTTGTTTCCTGATGGCGGGTAATGCTTTCCCAAATTCATACAGATGAGAGAATTTGGTTTGGTTACGTAGTGTTGTCCATAGCGTATGATACTTGTATTGCTTACGTCCCATGGCATCTGTTCCTGTTACCTGCAGGTGGCTATTGGCTATCGGGCTGATCCATACATTTTGCCATGCCGGTGGTATCACCAGTTTCTTTATCCTGTCCAGCGTTTCTTTATCCTTTATAGTTTTACCGTTGTATACATAAGTCCACCCGCCATTCTTTTGTTTACGGCTAATGCCTGCTTTCGCATCAGTGGTATATACAAGGTCTATCGCCGCCGCGCTCCTGGCGGTATCCATATGCAATTTATCCAGCTTCTTACGGGTAAATTTTATTTCGGTCGGGTTCGATATTTGAATTGATGCAGTCGCCACGATATACTGAAAATAAAAACCGTGCCTGCAATACTACAGGCACGGTTCCAAATAGTTATACATCGCATTAAGCTGGTGTTTGTGGCACAGCCTTCTTTTTTCTCGTTACCAGTATCAATATACCGGCTATTACCAGTACGGTAGAAATGATCTCGGCCTGTGTCGGGTGCAGGAAACCCCAGTCGTATTTATAGTTCACACGTATTTTTTCTACAAAGAAACGCTCCAGTCCGTTGAAGATAAGGTAGATGCCAAACATCTGCCACGCATACTTCAATCGTGTGCGTATAGCCCACAGGAAGGCAAATATCAGCATGCAGGCTACAAACTCATAGAGTGGAGTAGGAAATACTCCAGCCGGCAAAACAGCGCAGTAATTATCCATGCATCCGGCTATCTGCACACCTTCATTATTTACATTATGCGGATAATTCATGGCAAACATCCAGTCGGGGAGCCAACCAGGGGCAGGTGCTGTGATATGCGGCACATTAGCAAGGCTGCCGAAATCACGAACAAAATATTGGTGCGCCGTTTTCAAGGTGTTTTGAAATTCACCCGCAGCCGCCAGGCGTAGTGAACCATCCGGGTCGGTAACATAGGCACTATTAAAAATACCCCAGTCGCCATCGCCGGCAAACTGGCAACCCAGCCTGCCTATGCCATAGGCCAATATCAGGCCCGGTGCTGCAGCATCACATAGGTGTTTGAAGGGGATGTTATTCTTACGTGCATAATACATCAAGGCTACTGTAGCCACTATCAAGCCACCATAAAAAGTAAGGCCTGATGAAGATAACAGGCTTTCCATAGGGTTTTGTATAAAGTCATCCCATGTTTCAAATGCATTGAATATTTTGGCGCCGGCAAGCCCGCCTACAGCAGCTATCATCACTATCTCGCTTATGCGCTGATGTGGGTGTACCACAACTTTTCTTGTTTGCGGCTCCGGCAGTTGTTGTTTTTTCTTTTCAGCATATTTTAAATACACCAATATGGCAGCACCAACGATTCCCACCAATAGACTTCCTTTCAGAGAAAATAAATACCCCATCGGGTCAGGGGCTACTTCTGCTGCATTGCCCAGCATACCGCCTGCTTTAAAACCCAACACGAACCCCAGGATGCCCGAAAGGACCAGCTCATTTATAGTTACAGGTTTGCCTATTGTTTCTTCTGTATAGGTGGGCTGTATCAGGCCTTGTTGCTCTTTACGTTTCAGCTCTTGCACTATGGTCCACGCTGCGGCCAGGAAGGCAATGGCTACCATCAGGCCAAAGGTCTTGAATATGCTTAGCCATTCAGGCATCTCGGCGCCTGTCAGGCTTTCTAATAAATGTTGAAAATCCGGGTACATACGGCAGCGAAATTAGGCTATTAACTGACTTATCAAAAGGATAATTGTTAAATCAGCGCGAAGCTTATATGCCTGCTATGATAGCAAGCGTTTTTCTTATCATATCATCTACAGCTACATCCATATCATGTATAGCCTGTGTTGTAATGCGGTTATTGGTTACCGTGCTGATGGAAACACACTGATGGCCTAGTATCTTTCCCAATCCATATAGTCCCGATGTTTCCATTTCAAAATTCAACACCTGCATATCACGGCTATTAAAGGTAGCCAGTGCATCTACCAGGTGTGGGAAAGTAGGTTGTGCCCGCAATGCACGCCCCTGTGGTGCAAAGAACCCGGGGCTGGTTATGGTAATACCATGATGAAAATCTTTACCGAAGTATTTGCGTAGCTGTATGCTGGCCTCTGCTATATAGGGGGTAATGATGCTGTTTACAAGCCGTGTGTGCAGCGAAAACTCATGCAGTATATATTGTTCGTCGGTATTATTAGGGAGCTTGTAATAATGCATCAGGTTGTCCAGCCCTATGGCATAGGCCGATAAAACAAGTTTTCCCGGTTGTATGTTTTTATGCAGGGCACCACAGGTACCCAGGCGTATGATTTTCAGTTGCTTTGTTTGCGGTTTTATTTTTCGTGTAGAAAGATCAATATTAGCTAATGCATCTATCTCATTCAGTACAATGTCAATATTATCTGTACCAATACCGGTACTGATAACACTAATGCGTTTGGCACCTATATAACCGGTATGCGTTACAAATTCCCTGTGAGAAACTGTACACTCTATCTTGTCAAAGTATTTGGATACTGCTTGCACTCTCGCGGGGTCGCCTACGGTGATGATGGTATCTGCAAGCTGCGCCGGTACAAGGTTTAAATGATATACAGCGCCTTTGTTTGTGAGCAACAATTCTGATGCTTCAATGCCATGAAATGGTAAAGCATTCATACTTTATTTTTTAGTACTTGTAAAGAAACGATTTTTTACTACATTTGCAATCCACTCAGCGGTCACATGGCCGAGCGGTTAGGCAGAGCTCTGCAAAAGCTCGTACAGCAGTTCGAATCTGCTTGTGACCTCCAAAAACAAAAAGCCTTCTCCACAGAGAAGGCTTTTTTAGTTTAATACGCTTTTAGTTGGAGTAGTATCGGCTCAATGCATTATTCAGATTCCTGGCATACGGCCTGTAATATGTGCTTTTAGACGTTTCGTTGTAATAATAATCCTTCACGCTTTTTTCACTTTTTTTCTTAGAAGGTATCGTACCTGTTCGGTGCGGTTGAGCGGTAAGTATATTTTGAAAACGGTGTGTAAGCATTACCAAACGTTTTTGCCCGCTTCCCAATGGTGCATAAGCAGCATCGTAAGGGTCTTTGTCATCCCCTTCCGACCGGTAATCAGATGTTGTCAGCACATGATATCCGAAGTAAACAATATTATAGTTTGTGTCTGCTGCGTTTTTCCTGGGGCTTGCAACCGGTTTCATATCCTTATCCAGCACTACACCTTTCAGTGCCCCGTCCTGCACTTGTTTTGCAGTGCTGTCATAAAAATAGTACACAGGGCAAAAATCGAAATTGTCTGAAAAGTCCATCACCATACGTTTAGAAACTTCTGTTGCATCCTTCCGGGCATTTTCCGCACTTTTTATATTCCCCTTCCTGGCATAGGCTTCTGCCAGTTGCTTATTGGTAGGCAATTGTACCAGTATGAATTCCGGCGCTGTGCTTGCAGTCCTGTTTTTAAATACTTGTGCGTTGATGTCATTCCATGCTGTAAGACACAAAGCCAGTGCTATTATTCTTCTCATCGTTACAGGTGTTTTTATTGATTTATACGTAAAAACAACCCGGTCTTAAAGACCGGGATTGTTTACTGGTTGTTGAGGTTGTTGCATTTGCTGCAAGCTTGGCATCTGGCTTGCAGCTTTGTTTATAATGAAGTTGAGCCTGTCTTGTATCTCTTTGGCTGTTTTTGCGTCACCGGCATTCTGTGCTACGTTCGATAGTATATTCATGATTGTACCATCTCGTTTCACTTCACCTGCCATATTATCTCTAAGGCTTTCTTTTACAGATAAGATATAGTTGATATCATCTTCACAGTTCTTCACGATCTTCAACGCCAGGTCGCGGCCTTTAGTCTTCTCGCCAATATTATAGTAAGCCATAGCTATATAATAAGCCGTAGCATCATAATAGTAAGACTTCTGTGATATATTCGCCATCACTTTATCCAGCAGGGCTACGCCTTCCTGGTTGCGGCCCGACCAGCCCAGCTCTGTAGCTATCCTGGCACCGTTGATGCGGTAGGTAGCAAACATGATACGGTTCTTCTCGTCGAAATAAACATCGTTGCGCTGGCCATTACCCCATTTAAAGGTGTTCATAAACAGGTTGTAGCTCTTATCCAGGTCTACAGAACCCATATCCTGCTGCCTTGCTTTCAGCGAATCATTCAGGCGGTAGGGCAGCACGCGGTATACCACACCTTCCAGGCGCATATAGTCGTCCATACCTTCGTAGTTATCGCCCGGCAGGCCACTGCCAAAATATACAGGGCGTTTCCAGCCATCGGCAGCTACAGCGGCCAGGATGTTCAGTGCAGCCAGGTCATCTTTATAAGCTACATCTTTAGGGAAGATGAATTTCATATCATTGATGATATTATTGGTGTCGGCAGCTTTTATCCAGCCTCTTTTCACCATTTCATCTTTGCTCATGCTTGGCAGGTAAAACTTCTTACTCGGATAAAAGTTCTCCGCTTCACCACTCATAGATTGCAGCTTGGCATTCGGGTCATCGCTGATCATGAATTTACAAATATCCATCAGGCTCAGGAATTTGTCCTGCGGCACCTGAGGGCTGTTGTAATATTGCAAATAGTTCCTGCGGTCTCCCAGGTAATGTTCACGTTTCCATACCATAGGTACGGCATCAGCGTCATTTATCTTGCGGTTCAGCTGGTCTATATACCAGTCTATACCCAGCAGGCTCATGTTGACGATACGTATGTCCGTACGTACGCCTTCTATCTCCTGCAGGTACCACAGCGGGTAGGTATCGTTGTCACCAAAGGTGAACAGGATGGCATTTTTCTCACAAGACATCAGGGCATTGTAGGCTGATGATTGTGCCAGCTCTTTCTTCGAGCGGTTGTGGTCGTCCCAGCCTTCTTTCGCCATTATAGTTGGCACGGCCAACAGGCACAGTGCAATGGTTACATAAGCACCGGCAGCTCCTTTTACGGCTTTTTGCAACCAGTCGTTCACCATCATTACACCAAGGCCTATCCATATGGCAAATGCATACATAGACCCTACAAAGGCATAGTCGCGCTCACGTGGTTGCAGCGGTGGCATATTCAGGTATATGGCAATGGCGATACCTGTAAAGAAGAACAGCGTCAATACAGTAGTACCATCTTTCTTATCGCGGTTGAATTGGTAAATCAAGCCAAGTATACCCAGTATAAATGGCAGCATATAGTACTGGTTGCGGGCAGGGTTATTCTTAATGCCGTCCGATCCCAGGTCCATGTCACCACGGCCCATCATTTTATCTATCGGTTTGATACCGGTTATCCAGTTACCGTTGCGCGCCATACCATTGCTCATACCTTGCAGGTCGTTCTGACGGCCGCTGTAGTTCCACATAAAGTAGCGCCACCACATCCAGTTGATATGGTAACCGAAGAAGAATTTGAAGTTGTCAGATGCTGTTGGCGACTCTTCAGGACTCAAGCCCAGGTAGTCGCGGTAGTACTGTACGTGGCTTGGGTCGTTATTATCCCATATACGAGGGAAGAAGCGCTTGTCAGCAGCATCATACACTTGCTCCAGTTTCTTACCTACTATTTCGTAATGGTCTTTACCGTCTTTTTCAGAACGGGCATATTGGTGTCCTTTCGATCTGTATTCGATAGGCCTTGAATCAAAGTCTTGGCCAAACAGCAATGGCTGGCTGCCAAACTGCTCACGTTGCAGGTAAGAGGTAAGGCTGATAGCATTGTCCGGGTTGGTCATGTCTATCGGCGTTTCTGCCCTCGAACGTATCAGCGGCGCCAGGTAGCTGGAGAAGCCAATGATGATGAAAGTGACACACAGGATGCCTGTATGCACCAGGTACCAGTTCTTTTTCTTTGCCCATATCAGCAGCCATACTAATGCCGCTATCAGTATCACGATGAAAGTAAGCGCACCGGAATCGAATGGCATACCCAGGCTGTTCACAAACAGCAGGTCAAATTTAGATGCCAGTATCGGCAAGCCTTGCAGCACGCCAAACTGTACAAAAGCCAGTGCTACGCAACCCAGTATAAAGGCTGTGATGCCGCCTCTCGTGGTTGCTTCATAACGCTTGAAGTAGTACACCATACCTACTGCCGGTATCGCCAGCAAGTTCAGCAAGTGTATACCTACCGAAAGGCCCATCATATAAGAGATGAACACCAGCCAGCGGTCTGCATATTTTGTATTGGCCACATGTTCCCATTTCAGGATGGCCCAGAATACTACAGCTGTAAAGAAAGAGGAGGTGGCATATACCTCCGCTTCCACGGCAGAGAACCAAAAAGTATCAGAGAAAGTATAAGCCAGCGCACCTACGATGCCCGAACCCATTATCAGTGTGGTTTGCAGGCCGGTAGGCTCAGTGTCGCCACCGCTGGTCAGTTTTTTGGCAAAGTGTGTAATGGTCCAGAAGAGGAACAGGATGGTCAGTCCGCTCGCTATGGCCGACCACGCATTCATAAAAAGAGCCACGCGGCTTACATCGCCGCCGGCCATCAACGCAAACATGCGTTGTATCATCATAAATAATGGGGCACCGGGAGAGTGGCCTACTTCTATTTTATAGGCACAAGATAAAAACTCACCACAATCCCAGAAGCTGGTCGTAGGTTCCATAGTGGATAAGTAAACCAGGGTAGCAATGATACCCACGGCCCAACCAACTATGTTGTTGATTTTGCGAAAATTCATGCAAGCGATTATTTTGACAGGCAACAAAAATAGAAAAATACACGTATGCACCTAATAGGCACCATGGAATTAACATATTTATATGTTACTGTTTTGTATGTATTGCTTTCGGTTAAACAATACCGCCGGTTTATAATCAAACTAACAGGTGGCTCGAGTTTTTCAGCCTGTCAGCCGGTATGATCTGTGCCAGTTGTATATCCGGCAGGTTTCGCAACAGTTGCATAATGGTGGCGGCCTGGCTTTCCGGTGCGCCGCACTCTATCATCCACAGGTAGTCGAGTTGTTTCACTTCGGGCAGCAATACCTGTTTGTCGCTTTTTAGCCGGTATATGGCATAGCGGCCGCCATTCAGCGGCAGGCAATATTCAAAGAAATGAAAATAATAAGGCTCCCCGCCCACTTTTATCATCGGGTCGCTTTCGGGCCGGCGCACAAAGTCAAGATCCATCTTCCTATTTAGCTGCTGGCAAAAGCGGTGGGGCGAAAGCGCACATACAATGCCTATCAATGCGGTATCGGAGAAAAAGCTTTCCTCCATAGCAACCATATCCAATACCAGCTTTGCAGCCATGCGCGCAATAATTATTTAGTACCCCAAATTTCGGGCAACTTTGTATATTTCCAAATAAACATACATATCTATGATTGGCTTGATTGCTTTAGGGGTGCTCATTATCCTGCTTTTGTTCTGTTTGGTAACGGTGCAGCAGGGTACGGTTGCGGTCATTACCATCTTTGGTAAATTCCAACGCATACTGCGCCCCGGGCTCAACTTCCGTATTCCTATCATCGAGCAGATATTCAAACGCATCTCTTATCAAAACCGCTCTATAGAGCTGAAATTCCAGGCCATTACGCAAGATCAGGCCAATGTTAACTTCTCGGCCATGCTCCTGTATTCGGTGCTGAATGAAGAGGCGGAAACCATCAAGAATGTAGCATTTAAGTTTATAGACGAGCGCAGCTTTATGCAGGCGCTGGTGCGTAGCGTAGAAGGGGCTGTACGTGCATACGTAGCTACCAAAAAGCAATCGGAGATACTCCAGTTGCGTACCGAAATTATCTTTCACGTAAAGGAACAACTGGATAAGCAGTTGGAAGAGTGGGGCTACCACCTCCTCGACCTGCAGTTGAACGACATCGCATTTGATGAGGCCATCATGCGCTCTATGGCACAGGTGGTGGCATCCAACAACCTGAAGGCGGCCGCCGAAAATGAAGGCCAGGCACTGCTGATAACGAAAACAAAAGCGGCAGAGGCCGATGGTAATGCCATTAAAATATCTGCCGAGGCCGAAAGGCAGGCGGCCCAATTGCGCGGCCAGGGTGTGGCCCTTTTCAGGGAAGAAGTAGCACGGGGTATGGCACATGCAGCCAAAGAAATGCAGAATGCCAACCTCGATGCATCTTTTATCCTCTTCTCTATGTGGACCGATGCCATCAAACATTTTGCGGAAAACGGCAATGGTAATACTATCTTCCTCGATGGTTCTACCGATAACCTGCAGCGCACCATGCAGCAAATGATGGCCATCAACCAGCAATCTTCCGTTGTGAGGCCGGGCAATGATAATAAGTAAAAAATTAAAATTGCTTACACGTACCTTTGCGTTTTGATACGCATTTTTTTGCCCGCGAGAAATGCAGTTTGATTATTCAACTTATCCACTAATTTTGGGCGCGAAATTTTTTTTATGATCGACGTTTTGCTTGGTTTGCAATGGGGGGATGAAGGCAAGGGTAAAATAGTAGACTACCTGGCTGCCAATTACGATATTATTGCACGTTTTCAGGGTGGGCCCAATGCAGGCCATACACTGTATGTAGACGGCAAGAAAGTGGTATTGCATACCATTCCTTCCGGCGTGTTTCACAGCCACTGCCTCAACCTGATAGGCAACGGCGTGGTGATAGACCCGGTAACACTTCAAAGAGAAATAAACAATATCATAACCCTGCAGCCCGATGTGTTGCAGCGCCTTTACGTTTCGCAGCGCGCACACCTGATAGTGCCCACGCACCGCGCGCTCGATGCTGCCTCAGAAGCTGCCAAAGGTTCTGAAAAAATAGGCTCTACACTAAAAGGTATAGGCCCTGCCTATATGGATAAAACAGGCCGCAACGGCCTGCGTGTGGGCGATATACTGAGCAAGGATTTCATGCAGCGCTACAACCGGCTGAAGGAGAAACACCTGCAGATGTTGAAGCAATATGACCACCAGGTAGACTGGCAGGAGTGGGAAGAACAGTTTATGGCTGCGGTAGAATACATGCGTGGCCTGCAAATAGTAAATGCAGAATACTGGCTGGATAACCACCTGAAAAATGGTAAAAAAGTATTGGCAGAAGGTGCGCAGGGCAGCATGCTGGATATAGATTTCGGTACCTACCCGTTCGTTACTTCTTCTAATACCATCACCGCAGGTGTTTGCAATGGTTTGGGTGTGGCCCCTTCACGTATAGGCGAGGTGTATGGCATTACCAAAGCATACTGCACCCGTGTAGGCGGCGGCCCGTTTCCTACAGAACTGCTGGATGAAACCGGCGATGCACTGCGTAAAGCCGGTAATGAATTTGGAGCTACCACAGGCCGCCCACGTCGCTGTGGCTGGATAGACCTGGTAGCCCTGCGCTATGCTGTAATGCTTAGCGGTGTTACCAAACTGATTGTTACCAAAGCCGACGTGATGGATGACTTCGACCCGGTTAAAATAGCTGTAGGCTATAAGGTAGATGGTGTAGAAACCAAAGAAATGCCATACGACCTTTGCAGCGTCACCATCGAGCCGGTTTACCATACGTTCCCCGGCTGGGAAAAACCAATAAGCTCTTGCACCAACTACGATGAAACACCTCAGGTATTTAAGGATTATTGCCGCTTTGTAGAGGACTACCTCGGCACGCGTATCGCATTCGTTTCCAACGGTACGGGCCGCGACCAATTGCTGCAAATTCCTTAATAAAAAAATTATGTATTTGTATCTGAAAAAAAATTTGGGAATTTCGATAAACAATTAAAATTTTACGTCATCAACGGTATGAGTGCTATGAAATCAGATTCAAGCAAAAAAGGAACAACTAACAAGAGCGCAGCGCCTGCAAGCAAAGCTGCAGCAAAGAAAGCGTCATCTAAACCTATCAAGAAATCTGAAGAGGAAGATGACGATGATGAACTGGATGAAGAGCTGGATGAGCAGCCGAAAAAGAAAACGGCCGCTAAGAAAACAACAGCCAGTAAATCTAAAAGCCGCGATGACGATGACGACGACGATGATGATGACGACGATCTGGAAGATGACGATGATGATTTCGGTAAAGACGATGACGATGATTACGACATAGAAAAAGAGTTTGAGGAGTTTGATATGCCAAAGTCAAAAGGTAAAGCTGGCGGCAAAAAATCATCAAAAGATGATGATTTTGATGTAGACGATGATTTCAAAGACCTGGGTTTCTTTAACGATGGTGGCGATGGTTTTGATGACGATGACGATGATTTCTAATCTTCAATCGTAGCGCTTGCAAAGACAAAAAGCTACATTTTCCCTGCAAAAGGGCGAATACGGAATACTAAAACAGAAAATGCTGAATTGGACGCAACAGTTCAGCATTTTTCTTTTTTTAGATAGTAATGGCTATGACGATCGCTATGGCCATTATGAATGCCTTATGGCAGCCGGCAGCCATGCCACCTGCACGGGCCTTGATGCCATACAGCATTGGTACGATACGAATAAAGACTGGCTCTTCGGTCATATCTGTTACGATTATAAGAATGAACTGGAAGCCAAATGCTCATCACGGCACCCTATAGCTACAGGCTGGGGCGATGATCCGCTGCAGTTTTTTCAGCCATCTGTAGTTTGTTATATCGGCAAGGATAAAACATCGCTTACTATAGAATCGCTAAGTGGCGCACCACAGGCAATATATGATGCTATTTTATCGGCAAAAGAAACAATGGCTGCAGCACTTCCCAAATTGCAGTTTCAACAAGTAATAGATAAGCCAACCTATCTTACAACTATCGATGCTTTGCGCAGGCATATAGCCGATGGCGATTGTTACGAAATTAATTTGTGCAACGAAGGCATTTGTAACGATGCGGATGTACAACCGTTAGCCGTGTTCAATGCGCTCAATGTTATTTCACCGGCACCGTTTGCCGCTTTTTACCGCTCCGGCAATAGGTATATGATGTGTGCCAGCCCCGAACGATATATCATGCGCAATGGTAGCACAGTCCTGTCGCAACCTATAAAAGGTACTATGCGCAGGGGCAAAGACGCTATTAGCGATGATGCTGCTAAAAACAGCCTGTACAATAGCAGTAAAGACCGTGCAGAAAATGTGATGATAGTAGACCTGGTGCGGAATGACCTGGCACGTAGCTGTAAAGTGGGCACGGTATCTGTCGATGAACTGTTTGGCATCTACAGCTTTCCGCAGGTACACCAGATGATATCTACCATCAGCGGCACGCTGGATGCGGCAACACCGTTTACAAATGCTATCAGGTTCAGTTTCCCGATGGGTAGTATGACGGGCGCACCAAAGATAAAAGTGATGGAACTGATAGACCGCTATGAGCATAGCCGGCGCGAATTATTTGCAGGTACAGTAGGGTATATCTCACCCCTGGGGGATTTTGATTTTAATGTCATCATCCGGAGCCTATATTACAATACAAAGCTCAAAAGACTATCCTATCAAACGGGTGGGGCCGTTACATATGATAGCACGCCCGAGCAGGAATGGGAAGAAATGCGCCTCAAAGCCTGGGCGCTGGAGCGTATTTTTGATTAATATCTATTGCAGCCTGCAGGTTTCAGAATCCGGTCCTACAGGGTCTTTATAGCATTGTTCCTTCGCAGCTTCGCGGTTCGAATGGTTTATCTGGTATTGATAGCTACCGCCACTAATGCCACCCGAGCATTCACAGATGAAACTTTCCTTTTGGCAGGAAGAGAAAGAGAGTACCGTTAGTAAAGCGCTTGTTAATAAGACGGCAGTTCTTCTCATAGCAGTAGTTCTCATATACTTTTGATGAAATGAACTTCAAATATGAAGTCTTCAAGT
>CAMLKS010000020.1 GCA_946480675.1 uncultured Bacteroidota bacterium | reverse complement strand
ACGATAGTGAAAGAGCAACTGTTTTATAACTACCTGGCATATGATGATGGTACGGCAGAGCGCTCGTATTACCTGAACCTGTTTCCTACATTGCCCGGTAAAACGGCCATAGAGTTTCACCTGAATGAACCGGATACCCTTAGCGGCGTATCTATATACTTTGGCAGGCAGGTGCCTATGGGATACAGCAAATACTTCTCGGTAGCTATTTATAAAGAAATTGCCATGTCGGGGAGCGGCTCTGACCAATTGGTGTACCAGGAAGACTTTTTGCAGCCTGCTTACCTGCGCAATGACTTTTACTGGACCTATAAATTTGAGAACCCCGTGCCATTGCCTGCAGGCACTTTCTACATGGGTACTATACAACCAGCATTGAGCAATAGTGACAGCCTGTATATAGGGTTGGATGTGAACAGGCAAGGCAGCAACCATGCTTTTTACAATGTAGTAGGTTACTGGCAACCATCTACCGTAAAGGGTGCGCTGATGATACGCCCGGTATTAGGGCCCATCATCCCCAGCAATGTACCATCGGTGCCTGAAAGAAACATAGCATGGAATGTAACGCCTAATCCCGCTACCGACAGGATACAACTAAGCTATGATAGCTATAAGCGTGCGAACTATGAACTGGTAGATATGCAGGGACGCACGATACTGAAAGGAGCGATAGAAAATAAACAGTATATAGATATACAAGACCTGGTGCCGGGGATGTATTTTGTGCGATTGATAGTAGATGGCCTTGTATTAACACCGCAGAAAATAGTAAAATATTAAACCAACATACAATGCAGGAAATATCTGTAGAAGAACTGAAACAACGCGTAGATGCAGGCGAGAAACTGAATGTGATAGATGTAAGGGAGCCTGATGAATATGCTGAATTCAACATCGGTGCCAAGCTGATACCATTGGGTAACATTATGAGCATGCAGATAGATGAGCTGGATGACCTGAAAAATGAAGAACTTATAGTACACTGCCGTAGTGGCAAACGCAGCATGCAGGCATGTATGGTGCTGGAGCAAATGGGCTTTACCAATACCAAAAACGTAACAGGTGGGGTGATGGCATGGCAGGAGAAGTTTGGAAACGCAACACTATAGATGCACGAAATAGAACCATACTATAACTGGCGACACTTATACACAGCCGAGGAAGATGAAAACTCCCCCTTTTATGGAAGGGAGTATAGTGAATTTGAGTTCTCCAATACGGTTTACAATTATTATATACATCCGCAATGGGATGAGTTCGGGTCGCGCACGCTGTACCTGAAGATACTCTTTGCCGACTACGAGCTGAACTACGCCATAATAGAACTGATGGGTGAGTGGAATGATGCCGTGGAAAACGACATCATGCAGCTAAAACGCAGCATTATAGATCCACTGATAGATAAAGGCATCTATAAGTTCATACTCATAAGCGAAAATGTGATGAACTTTCATAGCAGCGATGATGCGTATTATGAAGAGTGGTATGACGATATAAAGGATGAAGGAGGGTGGATAGCTGCAATAGACATGCCGCAGCAAACTCAGTATGATTTTACGCGCAGTCATATAGATAAGTATGTTAAACTATTTGAGCATCCCAACTGGCGAACATTCCAGCCGCAGCACTTGTTTCATTTGATAGATAACCAAATGCTGCGGTTGGATGCAGGTGAGTAGCAGGTATTTAGTGTATTCATATAGATAATTAAATATGTTCTTTGTTGATTTTCGCTTTAGGTTTTAGCTTTTGGCTATTATCTTTGCAAAATCGGGAAAATTTTACAATCAAATTACAAATCAATTTATCGGGATTTATGTCTTGGAAAAATTCATTTTCTACCTCGGTAGGTAAAAAACTTCAAATGGCACTTACCGGGTTATTTCTCATCCTGTTCCTGGTAGTCCATTGTTACGTCAACGCAATGATTTTCTGGAACGATGGTGGTGAGAAATTTACAGAGGCCGCACATTTCATGGGTACAAATGTTGTTATTCGTATTACTGAAATCGGCCTTTTTGCTTTTTTAATACTCCACATTGTACAAGGCCTGAAGTTGTGGGCTAAAAACCGTTCGGGCCGCAGTGTGCGTTACGCAGTATCTGCAGGTAATGCTACCAGCAAATGGTATAGCCGCTCTATGGGTATACTGGGTACGCTCATCCTGTTATTCCTGGTAATACATATCTCTGCCTTCTGGGCCCCTAACCGTGCTTCTCAAACAATGGGCAATGGTGAGCTGGACCTGTATGGCATGATGCGCGATACATTTCAAAACCCGATAATCGTAGTAATATATCTTTTTGGCTGCATATCGCTGGCATGGCACCTGGTGCATGGTTTTTACAGCGCCTTTCAAACACTGGGCCTGGCTACCAACAGGTATAAGGGCATGATAAAAGCGGTAGGTGTTGGTTTTTCCATTATCATCCCTATCATCTTTGCATTGATGCCGATAGCTTTCTTCTTTCATTGGATAGGGTAAGCGAGTAATTATATTTTAATAAACAATTTCATAGCGTAGAAGATATGCCACTGAATTCTAAAATACCTGCAGGCGAACTGGCTGAAAAGTGGGAAAAGTATAAATCTACTTGTAAACTGGTAAACCCTGCTAATAAACGCCAGCTTGAAGTAATTGTAATAGGGACCGGCCTTGCCGGTGCATCTGCAGCCGCATCACTGGGCGAGCTGGGATATAAAGTAAAAACATTCTGCTTCCAGGATAGTCCGCGCCGTGCGCACTCTATTGCTGCGCAGGGTGGTATCAATGCCGCTAAAAACTATCAGAATGATGGTGACAGCACCTACCGCCTGTTTTATGATACCGTAAAAGGCGGTGACTACCGTGCACGCGAAGCAAACGTTTACCGTTTGGCGAGTGTAAGTGCCAATATCATTGACCAGTGCGTAGCACAGGGTGTACCTTTTGCACGTGAGTATGGTGGCCTGCTGAGCAACCGTTCTTTTGGTGGTACACAGGTGCAGCGTACCTTCTACGCAGCGGGACAAACCGGGCAACAACTACTGATAGGAGCTTACCAGGCACTGGAACGCCAGGTGGCCCTTGGTAATGTAAAACAATACAGCCGACACGAAATGCTGGATATCGTAATGGTAGAAGGCAAGGCGCGTGGTGTAATCGTTCGCAACCTGGTAACAGGTGAGCTGGAGCGCCACTTTGGCCATGCAGTACTTTTGTGCAGCGGTGGTTATGGTAACGTATTCTACCTGTCTACAAACGCGATGGGCAGTAACGTAACAGCCGCGTGGAAAGCGCACAAGAAGGGTGCTTTCTTCGGTAATCCATGTTTTACACAGATACACCCTACATGTATACCTGTAAGCGGCGACCACCAGTCGAAACTGACATTGATGTCGGAATCGCTGCGTAATGATGGCCGTATATGGGTGCCTAAAAAACAAGGCGATACCCGCAAAGCCAACGAGATACCTGAAGAAGAAAGGGATTATTACCTGGAGCGCAGATATCCTGCCTTTGGTAACCTGGTACCGCGCGACGTGGCCAGCCGTGCCGCTAAAGAGCGTTGCGATGCCGGTTATGGTGTAGGTGCATCTAAACAAGCAGTGTATCTTGACTATGCTTCGGCCATAGAGCGTTATGGTAAGATAGAAGCTAATAAGCAAGGTTTGGCCAATGCTGACAAGGCTACTATCATAGCACTGGGTAAAGATGTAGTAAAAGAGAAATACGGTAACCTGTTTGAAATGTATGAAAAGATAACAGGTGAGAACCCATATGAAGTGCCTATGCGCATATACCCTGCGGTGCACTATACCATGGGTGGTATATGGGTAGATTATGAACTGCAAACAACCGTACCTGGCTTGTATGCGCTGGGTGAGGCTAACTTTAGCGACCACGGTGCCAACCGCCTGGGTGCATCGGCACTGATGCAGGGCTTGGCCGATGGCTACTTTGTAATACCATACACACTGGGTAACAACCTGGCTGACGATATCCGTACCAAAGCGATACCAACAGACCATCCTGCCTTTGTAGCTGCAGAGAATGAAGTGCGTGAGCGCATCAACAAATTGATGAGCATTAAGGGTACGGAAAGTGTGGAAAGCTTCCACAAACGCCTGGGCAAAATAATGTGGGATAAATGTGGTATGGCCCGCAACGCACAAGGACTGAAAGAAGCGATAGAAGAAATAAAAGCATTGCGCAAAGAATTCTGGAGCAATGTGCGCATACCGGGTGAAATAAATGAGCATAACCCTGAGCTGGATAAAGCTAACCGCGTGGCCGACTTCCTGGAACTGGGTGAGCTGATGTGTATAGATGCGCTGAACCGTAACGAAAGCTGTGGTGGCCACTTCCGCGAAGAGTACCAGACAGAGGATGGTGAAGCACTGCGCCAGGATGAAGGATATATGTATGTAGCAGCCTGGGAATATAAAGGTGAAAGCCAGTATGAACTGCACAAAGAAGATCTGATCTACGATGTGGTTCATCCTACGCAACGTTCTTATAAATAAGACCCCAACCCCTAAAGGGGCTACGGTAAAGGATATTAATTTATTTTTTAAATAAAACTCCCAAAAGGGATCGGCTTCTATGGAGCATTATAACATGAATCTCACACTGAAGGTGTGGAAGCAAAAAAACAGGAACGAGAAAGGTCGTTTTGAAACATACCAGGTGAAAAACATTTCTTCTGAAATGTCGTTCCTGGAAATGTTTGATGTGCTGAATGAGCAATTGATAGCAGAGGGCAAAGAGCCTATCGCTTTCGACCACGATTGCCGCGAAGGCATCTGCGGTATGTGCAGTATGTATATCAATGGCCGTGCACACGGGCCGTGGCATCATACCACTACCTGCCAGCTGCACATGCGCGAGTATAAAGATGGCGACACCATAGTAGTAGAGCCATGGAGGGCCAATGCCTTCCCGGTGATAAAAGACCTGGTGGTAGACCGTGAGGCTTTCGACCGCATTATACAAGCCGGTGGTTATGTATCTGTAAACACAGGTAATGCTGTGGATGCAAATGCGATACCCATTGAAAAGCATGAAGCCGACGAATCATTTGCATCAGCAGCATGCATTGGTTGCGGTGCCTGCGTTGCAGCCTGTCCTAATGCATCGGCCATGCTGTTCGTATCGGCCAAAGTATCGCACCTGGCTATGCTGCCGCAAGGAGACCCTGAGCGTAAGACACGTGTGACAAACATGATACAGCAGATGGATAAAGAAGGCTTTGGCAGCTGTACCAATATAGGTGCCTGCGAGGCGGAATGCCCTAAAGGTATATCGCTGGAAAACATCGCCCGCCTCAACCGGGAGTACATTGGTTCTATGACTGCAGGTGGTTCTCAGAACTCGATATAAATAACAAGAATTTAAAAATAACAAGTAAGGCTGTCAGATACTGGCAGCCTTTTCTTATTTTGCCGCCATGATAAAGAAGCTTACATTATTACTCCTTATAGCTTGCTCTTTTTTCACCACAATAGCACAAACCGATACGGTTGCCACAGCACCTGCCGATAGCATTCCAGACAACAGCCACCTGCGTGTGAGCCTGCTTACATGCGGTGTGGGCGATGAGATATATGAAACCTTTGGCCACACAGCTATACGCATTACAGACAGTGTAAACGGTACCGACATTGTATATAACTACGGTACGTTTGATGGGTATGAAGAGAACTTCCAGATGAAATTTATGAGGGGGAAACTGCTGTACTATGTATCCTTTTACCCATATGAATCATTCTTGGCAGAATATACATCAGCCAAACGCAGTGTGCAGGAGCAACTACTGCATATAACCGGCCCGCAGAAAGAAGCCATCTACAGTTTTCTGAAAAACAATGCACGGGAAGAGAACCGCTATTACAAATATGATTTCTTCTTTGATAACTGTGCTACCCGCATCCGCGATGTATTCCCGTTTGCACTGGGCAGCAAATTTAAATACGCACGGGTAATACCTGAAGACAGCCGTCTTACCTTTCGCCAGATCATCAACGAATACTTTTACCGTGTGCACTGGCAGCGCGTAGGTGTGAATATATTATTGGGCAGCCCTATAGACAGGGTGATGACCAATGCGGATATTATGTTTCTGCCCGATTACCTGCGCGATGGTATGGCCGGTGCTACGCTGAAAGGAAAGAAAGTAGCAGGCGATGTAACATTGGTAATACCCGGTTCCGAACACAAACCCGCAGGCATCAACCAGCCGCTTATTGTGATGCTGCTGGTAGCATTGCTCACCATATCAGGACTATTAGTACCATCGCTGAAAGGGTTGGGTAAAGCCATGACCGCCATTGTATTATTTGTAACGGGGCTGCTGGGTACATTAATGCTCGTAATGTGGTTTGGTACCGACCACCAGGGCTGCCACAACAACTGGAATATACTATGGGCATTGCCCACCAACCTGGTAATGGCATTTGCCAGTAAGCGCAAAAAGGGCGGGTATGCCGTGACGGGTATTGTGCTCATCATCGTAGCACTGATACTGCACCTGTTACGCATTCAGCAAATGGCATTGTATGAACTGTGGCCGCTGCTGTTGTCGCTGCTATTCATATATGGC
This sequence comes from uncultured Bacteroidota bacterium, assembly GCA_946480675.1. The sequence goes on along the minus strand of CAMLKS010000020.1, from coordinate 8,115 downwards.
ATGATTTATAAGCAGGGTAAATCAAATACATAACAGTGGCAATCAAAATAATTGAAACAGAACAGTTTCCCGCATTGAGCTATAGCATTGCCGGCACCGGGCCTGCCGTGGTACTGATACATGGTTTTCCGGAAAACGGCGGGCTGTGGCGCGAAGTGTGGCCCACACTGGCCGATAACTTTACCGTAATAGTGCCCGACCTGCCCGGCGCAGGCGGCAGCAAACTGCCTGCAACACCGCTAACCATAGAAGACCTGGCACATGCCGTGAAACTGGTATGCGAGAATGAGAACGTGGAAAGGGTAATAGTGGTGGGGCATTCTATGGGAGGCTATACCGCCCTTGCTTTTGCCGAAAAATACCCGTCTTCTGTAAAAGGGTTATCTTTAGTACATAGCACCGCAACGGCTGATACCGATGAGAAGAAAGAAACAAGACGAAAAGCAATAGGTGTAATAGAAAAGGGTGGCAAAGATGTTTTTGTAAGGCAAATGATACCCGGGCTTTTTTCAGAGCGGTATAAAAAGGAGCATCCCGAGATGATAAAAGAGCAGACGGAACGAGGATTGCAGATAGCGGCGGAGAGCCTGATAGCATTTTACAATGCCATGATAATTAGGCCCGACAGGACAGATACCTTGCGTAATGCAGCTTTCCCGGTGCAGTGGATAATAGGAAAGGAAGACACGGTAGCGCCGATGAGCGTGGTGATGCAACAAACACAGCTGGCAAACGTTAACTTTGTATCGGTGTATGAAGAGAGTGCACACATGAGTATGCTGGAAGAGCCCATACACCTTGTAAAAGACCTGGCGGATTTTGCGAGCTATTGTAAAGCCAAATAACCAATTAGAGTAACATGCGGGGCCTTGTATTTATCGGACTGGTTTTAACCTTATTAACAGGCATCTTCATACCTGCAAATGCTACCCACCTGGTAGGTGGGGAAATTACGTACCGCTGCCTGGGCAATAACAGGTATGAAGTGCGTATAGATATTTACCAGGATTGCCTTACCGGTTTAGATAGTGCCCGTGCACAGGATGACCCTGCATTCCTGGGTATATTCACACCGGGCGGACAACCTGTATACCCGCGTGAACAGATACCTTCCAGCGCTGATATATCCGTACCGCCCAACTTCAGCAATAGCTGTGTGAACAATCCTCCAGCTACCTGCCTGCGCAAAGTGAGCTTTGTAAGAACCTATACTCTGCCTGATAACGGCGAGGGTTATCGTGTAATATATACCCGTTGCTGCCGTAATGGTAGCATCAACAACCTGCTGAGGCCATCGGAAGTGGGCGCTACTATTTACTGCGATATACCACCTGCTAACCTTGCGGCCTGTAATAACAGTGCTGTATTTAAAAACTATCCGCCGCAAATTATTTGTGTAAACAACCCGCTGGTATATGACCATGGTGCTACCGATAGCGATGGCGATTCACTGAGCTATGAGTTTTGTGATGCATACCCAGGTGGTACGCCGGAAAATCCGAAGCCATGGCCATCATCTGTACTGCCGCCGCCGTTGAATGTGTACCAGCCCAACCCACCATCGCCCAGCTTTGGGTATCGTACGGGCTTTTCAGCCACAAGGCCTATGGGGGGCAATCCTGTAATACAGATAGACCCGCGCAGTGGTTTGATAACAGGCACGCCGAATATACAAGGGCGTTACGTGGTATCTGTATGCTGCCATGAGTGGCGCAATGGGGTGCGCATCAATACGGTGCACAGGGAGTTTCAGTTTGTGGTTACCAACTGTTCTAAGGCTGTAGTGGCAGATATACCACAACTGTCTGACGAGTTCAATACTTATATTGTAAACTGTAAAGACAAGACGGTAGGCTTTATCAATAACAGCCAGGGTGGTTTTGAATATTACTGGGATTTGGGCGTACCCGGTGCCACATCTACAGAATTTCAACCTACTTATACTTATCCTGATACCGGTACGTATGAAGTGCAACTGGTAGTGAACAGGGGCAGTACTTGCCCTGATAGTATATCAAGGCTGGTGAAGATATACCCGCTGCACGAAGCCGAATATAGATATGAAGGGCTGCCTTGCCCCAATACACCTATACAATTCACCGATCTTTCGGAAGCTACTTATAAACCTGTAAATAAATGGGAATGGAGTTTTGGCGATGGCGGTACCTCTACTGACCAAAACCCGACGCATGCTTTTGGCACAGGTGGTGACTATACGGTAACGCTTATATCATCGACCATAAAAGGCTGTAAGGATACAGTGGCCAAGCAGGTGAAGGTAGAACGGTTCCTGCCATTTGCTGGCAATGATACCATCATCGTAAAGGGGGAAATAATCAATTTCCGCGCCAGCGGCGGCGACCAATATGCCTGGACACCGGGAGACCGGCTGAACCGGACGGATGTAAACAACCCCGTAGGTAACTATCCGGATACGGGCATATTCAGGTATAATGTACATGTAAGCAGCAATGCCGGCTGCGAGGGTGATGATTCCATACAGGTATGGGTGGTAAACCAGTCATCCTTGTTTGTGCCTAATGGTTTTACACCTAATGGTGATGGCCTGAACGACTACCTGAAAATGCTGAGCGTAGGATATTCAAAAATCAATTATTTCCGTGTATTCAACCGCTGGGGTGAGAAGGTTTTTGAAACCAATGAGATAGGCAAGGGTTGGGATGGCCGCTACAAAAACCAGATGGCTGATGTAGGTACTTATTTCTGGACACTATCGGTAAACAACCGTTTTGGTAAAGAAGAAATGATAAAAGGCGATGTAACGCTGATACGCTAATCCTCTAACGTCGTTACTTCCTGTAAGGATAATTCCGGTGGCTGGGTATATTGTTGATGACCAGCGCTACCACCAGCAATATCAGCACGCCCGACATGACGGGTGATAATACATACATCCAGCCGAGACTCAATATTTTTTCAGAGCCTATATTGGCTATCAGTGCAGTAGCGCCACCGGGCGGGTGCATGGTTTTTGTCATCTGCATGGCCACAATGGACAGGGACACAGCAAGGGCTGCCTGCAGCCATACATCGTCGGGTACCAGCTTGTGTACCAGCACACCTATAATGGCACAAATGAAATGGCCGCCAACCAGGTTTCGGGGTTGTGCCAAAGGACTATTAGTAGCACCGAATATTAATACCGAGCTGGCACCAAAAGAGCCGATGAGGAATACATTGTCCAATCTGTCGAACTGGCTTTTTTGTATCAGACCTATGAGTGCAATACCTATGAAGGCGCCAATGAAAGTCCAGATATGGTCTTCGGGGTCTACAAGTGTCTGTCGGTAGATAACTAATTTGGTAACACGGTAAGTGCGATGGATGCGTTTCTTCACTGTTTGCGGAAATTTGCGAAATTATGCTAATCCGTTGGCATCACAATAGTCCACCCAACGTTTTACACGCATCATAATGTAACGTTTCAGGTATGTATCGCTGAGGAAGATGCTAGAATAATTTTCGAACCGCTGGCATTGCACACTCAGGTAAAAGAAGTAGAGTGCAGTGCCCAGTGCAGGTAATAGCCTTTTCTCTTCGGTAGTAAGTGAGGTGATGCCTTCATAGCCATGGAGAAAAGCAGTTGTCTTACGGCGGAACTCGGCATTGTCGGGTTCGGTAAAGTGCAGTTGCATCAGGTAATATGCCACATCTAAGCACTGCCAGCCATTGCCGCAAAAGTCAAAATCGAAGAGCGTAATGTTGTCGCCATCCATATTCAGGTTGTCGAACCATATATCGAGGTGTACAGCACCGCTGTGGAGCTGACTGGTATCTGCATGGTGCAGTATATCCAGCAGCTTGCCCTGCATGGTATGCATATACTCTAATTCCTCGCTGCCGGGTTGCATAAAAGCATGCAGAAGTGGCAGTGACTGCACCAGCAAGGTTTCGGGGGTGTAGGTAGTGCGTTGCAGCAAAAAGCCTTCCGTATACAAATGCAGCTGTGCCATAGTACGACCTATGGTGGTATGCATGGCATCAGGGTACGTGATTATCTTGTCGCCTTCGGCATAGGTAAATAGTACGGCATGTCTTTCACCTTCGGGTGCCGTGATGTTATTTATATAAATACCATTGGCATCGGCCACAGGCCTGGATACGGGTACGCCGTTTTCAGCCAGCGTATTTATCAGTCGTATCTCTTCAGTAATATCTGTAGTAGAACGCCAGCCAAGGCTATAGATGCGCAATACATATTTATCAGCCTCGGTAGTAATGAGGTAACTATGATTGATACCTGCACGTAGCAGCTTACAGCTTGTTACTAACAACCCCCATTGTTGCTGTATCCATGCACCCAAGTGTGGAGTAGATAGAATAGATGAAGAAACGGGGAAATGCTGCATAAAGGTTGGTTATAAAAGGGGGTTAAAGATAACAAAGCCCGCATCATTTCACCCATTTCAATGCGTCGGTTATTACATCGAAAGTATGATTGGCAACAGGCTTAGGGTTATCGCCGGCAAATTCATTGAACATATGGTCGTAAGGCAATACATGGTAACTGATATTTTTCCTGCCTTGTTTCAGGCTTTCAAGATATATATAGTCGGCACTTAGCACCGATGTATTACGGTCGCGCGATGCTACAGCAATGTATATGGGGATATCTGTAGCCAGTATGTGCTCCATAGGTGTGGTATTGCAAAAGCTGCTCCAGCGCAGGTAAGTATGCCCCTGCCATTCTTTATCGGTTGCGTTTGGATGGGCATATATATCGGCTATTTCTTCCTGTAGTTGTTTTATGTATCCTTCAGCATCATCGTAACTGATGCGCCCTGCTACAGCATCGGTACGTGCCTGCACTATAAAATCGTAAAACTGGTTAAGCCCATTGCCAACCAGTAATATAGCATGGGTAATGCTTTTATTTACCGATAACAATGCCGCACCTACCTGAAAGCCTTCTGAAATGCCCAGTATTACGATATGTTTTTTATCTACCTTCAGGTGTTTGCCAATGTCTTTCAACACTGCATCACAGGCATTTACGCGCCAGTTTAGCGAAAGGCGTTTGCGGTATTCATCGGGCATGCGGGACTGGGGGTAGCCTGTGCTGTCATTATAACGTACACTATCGGCAAAGGATACTCCGGGTTTACTGATAACCACCAAGTGATATTGTTTTGAAATTTCTTTGATATCGAATGGTATACCGCCCATTATGCCACGTTCTGTATATTGATACAATGGTAGTGGCCCCGAACCATCTATGTATAGCAACACAGGTTTCAGACTGTCTATTTTGGCTGTGCTTACATAGTAATTTATACTGCCCAGTGTGGGGGAGGAATAGCTATAATGTTTTAGTCCCACATGCTGGGGAGTAAGCTGGCATAGCGCACTGAGGCTGCAACAAATAACCAGCAATAAGACAAGCAATTTTTTCATAGATGAATACGTGTATCGTATGGCGAAGAAAAAGCAGATGATTCTAATGCTTTGTTAATATATAAAGTGCGGAGCTACGCAAAGCCTGTTTAGGTATTGGGGTAATTATCCTTTCACCGTTGGAGGCATAAAAATAACCCGGTGCATAGGCACCGGGTTGCTATCAAGGATATGTATAATTATCCTATTGAAAGAAATGCACAATAGCTGCATTTAGATGGCTGTTGCCACTATGCGTTTCTGTCTTTATTACTTGTCCATCTATCAATATTTCCAGTTTAATGCTGAAAGCACCCGGTGTAGCACTGTTGTTTTGCAATATGGCAATAGCTGCTTTGTCCAGATACTTCACATTGCGGTCTATCTTTTTACTGAAGGGCATCGGCACGTCGTTTACAGTGGATTCGCCGCCTGTTTCATTAGTGAATGTGATGGAGGTAGCCTTGGCTACAGAGCCTGAAGCCACCGAAGCCCGATACTCAATAGATACATTTTTAGGATAGGCAGATGGATTAGGCGTAGGTGTGGGATTAGTACCCGATCCCTTATCATCATCCTTATTACAAGAAATAGCGCCTATGCATACTATTACCCCCAATAGCATACTCATGATGGTTGTTTTACTTTTCAGAAATCTCATAATGCTCGTTTTTTTAATTGCCGTTTTTTAGTAAGTGTATTGTGTCCACAAAATTATTGAGCGCATCACTAAGCACAGGTACGGTATGTAGGTAGCTACCTGCTGTCTGTGATCTTCAAATGCATGGTGTGGATTACTCTGGCAGCGTTTATACCCATTGTATCAGTCGTTGGTATGCAAAAAACTGTCGTTTGTCGTCGTTGTTGCATAGTCGTTGGTATTTGCCGATTTTTGATGCTATGAAGCGTGTGTTGTTTCACATACTGTTCTGGCTGGCCTACTACTGTCTTACAGTTTATTTTGAATGGCAGTGGCTGGATGCCTTTGGCTGCAACTGGCCCGCGGGGGTAAAACTATTGCGTGCATCTATAACAGGGGCCCTATATACACTGCCGTATATGGCGCTGGCCTATCACCTGCTGCATGCAGGTGTGGTGAACATCATACAGCGTAGCAGGCACAGATGGCAGGGGATAGCTATGGTGCTGGCTAGTTATTTTGCGGCTATATTTACTGTTATTGTCTTTGCAAGGCTGGTAGCATTACCCTATGTGTATGATAATCTCGTTGTGCCACAAGGACACTTTATACAGCCGGCCAAATTCTTTACACTGATGCTGGAAGCGGCATTTCCGGCGGGGGTATTGCTATCCATACAATTTGTAGAGGTGCAGATGAAAGCAAAGGAACGCGAGCAAACCATTATGAAAGAGAAACTGAGCACAGAGCTGCAAATGCTGAAAAGCCAGCTGAACCCGCATTTTCTCTTCAATACATTAAACAATATATATGGGCTGACACGCAAGAAAAGCGATATGGCCCCGGAAGCGGTACTGAAACTATCGGAAATGCTAAGCTTTATGTTGTATGAAGCCAACAGCGGCACTATCAGCATCAAGAAAGAGATGCAATTTCTGGAAGATTATATATCGCTGCAAAGGCTACGGTACCCCGATAGCTTTCGTATTGTGTTTAATAAGATGGTGGATGATGAGGAACAGCAAATAGCCCCATTGCTGCTACTGCCACTGCTGGAAAATGCCTTTAAACATGGGGCAGGCGATAGTCATGCCGATTCATACATCCATATAGACCTGAAACTGCAACAGGCGCAACTTATGTTTACCATCTCCAATAGCTTTGAACGCAATGGGCAGGATATGCGTAGCGATACTATAGGCCTGCATAATATAAAACGCCAACTGCAACTGTTATATCGCACGCAGCAACTGGTGCTGATAGATAACGATAACGTGTTTACAGCGCAACTAAGCATAAACCTGAATAGCTATGAAAAAATATAACTGTCTGGTGGTGGAAGACGAACCGCTGGCGGCAGAGATACTTACCGACTATATAGCGCAGGTGCCCTTTCTGCATTGTGTGGGCGTGTGCCGAGATAGTATTTATGCACTGCAGGTATTGCAACGCGAGAAGATAGATGTAATGTTCCTGGATATACACCTGCCTAAGATGAAGGGGCTGGATTTTGTGCGCACACTGCAAAAGCCACCACAAGTAATTATTACCACTGCTTACCGCGATTATGCCCTGGAAGGCTACGAAGTGAATGCGGTGGACTACCTGGTAAAGCCGGTGAGCTTTCCACGATTTCTTACGGCTGTGAATAAGCTAAGGCAAGGCCTCATTTTAGCGCCTCCCGTGCCGGAGGCTGCCAATGAATTGCCATACCTGCTCATCAATATAAATAAGAAGAAAATACGTGTGCCGGTTGAGGAGATATTGTATATAGAAAGCAAAAAGGACTATATAGATATAGTGACGGCAGACAGGGTATATACAACCAAATATCAACTGGGTGAAATAGCAGAGGAACTGAACGCTGATACATTCATACGGATACATCGCTCTTATATAGCTGCCCGGCATAAGATAACTGCTTACAGTGCTACGCGGGCAGAGCTAGGTGTGGTGCTGCTACCTATAGGCAGGGCTTACCGAGATAGGGTATTGCTGATATTGGGCAAGTAGTGTAACAGTGTAACGCACTGCTACACTGTTACACTTATTTTTTAGTAAAAGAATTGCTCTGAAATGAT
>CAMLKS010000019.1 GCA_946480675.1 uncultured Bacteroidota bacterium | reverse complement strand
CGTAAACCTATAAAATGGGCTCATTAAAAACACCGGTGTTTTTCTCGGTATTTTCTCGTTATCAACCTTTTACTCACAAAAGCCAAATTCATGCTATAATGACGAACGGTGCCATCGCCACTCCCGCTCCATAGCATTCCCACAGCACACCCCCCCTCTCAAAACGCCTCGGTAAACTTCATGTAGTGTGGGGCAAAGTTCAGCGGCAGGTCGAGGGTGGTGCCGTTGCGCCATTTGCAAATTATCAGTTGTGCCTGGTGCTCGGTGCTGTTGCCTTGCTCGTCGGTCAGTATGCCCGCCTTCCAGTCGCGGTGCAGCAGCATTACTATGTCGGCATCCTGCTCTATGGCGCCGCTCTCGCGCAGGTCGGCCAGTGTGGGTCGTTTGTTGGCGCGGTGTTCGCTTTCGCGGTTTAGCTGGCTCAGGGCTATTACGGGTATCTGCAGCTGCATGGCTATCAGCTTCAGCCCCCGGCTTATGGCGCTGATGTTTTGCTCGCGGTTGCGCTGCTTGTACTGCGGGTTTTCATCTATCAGCTGCAGGTAGTCTACTATCAGTATATCTATGCCCTGCTGTGCGCGCAGCTGTTCGGCACGGGCGCGTATATCGTGTATCGTAGCCTGCGGGGTATCGCTAAAGTATATGGGCAGGGGGCTGAGGCGGTGCACATGCGTGGCAAACTGCTGCATGGTTTCGGGCAGCACCTGCCTGTCCAGCTGGGCATGTGGTATGCTGAACTGCAGGCTGGCTATACGCCCCATCAGTTCCTGCACCGGCATCTCCAGGCTCAGGAAGCCCACGCGGTAGCCCTGCGTAGCGGCCTGCAGCGCTATGCTGCCTGCCAGTGCGCTCTTGCCCACACTGGGCCGCGCCCCCAGCACCACCAGCTGCCCCGGGCGGAAGCCCCCGTTCAGCTTATCCAGACTCGGGAAGGTAGTAGATAGGTAGCGCACCTGCCCGTTGGCCAGCTCATCTATATGCTGCTGCAGGCGTATAGTGGCCGTAGCGGCATCTATCCACTGGTTGATGGTGTGTACCTGCAGCACATCTTGCAGCTGCGCCTGCAGGCGGGCGGCTTCGTCTACCACATCTCCCCCGGTGTAGGGTGTGGTGGTTAGCTGTATCATCAGGCGGCGGGCGGCCAGGGTGCGCAGTATCTGGCACCACTGGGCCAGCATGTGCTGCGGCTGCACATCGGCACACAGCCCCGCCAGGTAGCCGATGGGTGGCTGGCCGTCCAGCTCTTTCACGCCCATGCTTTGCAGTTGGTGGGCTATGGTAAACACATCTACCCCAAAGCCCTGCTGCCATATGCTGTGCAGCGCATCGTACAGCGTGCTGTGCGTGGGGTAGGCAAAGCACTGCGGGGTAAGCAGCCCATGCACCGATGCAAAGGCCCCATCGTGCACCAGGCAGCAGGCCAGCACTTGCTGCTCCAGCAGGGTATCGTAGTTGTGGGTGGTATGCAGGTGGGCATTCATGGCGTGACTGGTTTACGATGCGTTTTTGAAACAGTTGCGTACCTGGTCGGGTGTCATGCTTTGCTCCGCCAGCAGCTCTTGTGCCGTCTTGGCCGTGGGCAGGTTGATGGCGCGGGGCACAGGGTCGTAGCGGGCAGGGGGCATCTTCTTGTCCTGCTTGGCAAACCAGTTTTTGAAGTGGGTACGGTAGTCTTTCTCGTTCTTCACATGCTCGCCACAGTAGCGCAGCCACCGGTGAAAGGCATCGAGCCACTGCCGCAGGGTATCGGCATCGGGTACTTGCTTTTGCGCCACGTACAGGGCGGTAAAGTGAAACTCATCGGCCAGGGCACGGTCGCGCAGTTGTTCCAGCGTGGCAAAGGGCAGGTAGGGTGCAGTGGGTTCTGCCACTACAGGTTCTACCACTTCCGGCGTTGGCGAATTTTCTTTTTCTTCTCTACTGTCGTCTACTGTTTGTTGTGTTTGTTCTGTTTGTTGTGTTATGTTATGTGCTTCGTTTTGCTTCATGTTTGCTTCAACGGTTGCTTCATTAGCTTCGATGGCAGCTTCCTTCATAGCAGCCTTTTCCCTACGTACACGTCCACTGGCCAACCCTCCCCGCTTACCTGCTTCGCTACGTTCTGCACGCAGTTCTTCCAACGGCTCCAGGTCATTTATCAGTATCGGCGACCAAAGATGCGTGTCATCTTTTTGCAATAATTTATATTTTTTGATACAATCGTCCACAAATGACAAAAGGGTACCCAGATCGCAACGAAGATCATCTGCCAGTTCATGGTAAAATTCTTCATTGGATATTTCCATCTTGTATTCGGGCAATGTAGCCAGTATCTCTGTAAGCCGCCACCAGATGCCGTAGCCCTGTGCGTTATATTTTTTGAACATACTATTGAGCCCCCGGTTATTGAGGGCATTCATTTCATGCGGAAACCATAGGTTCGTCTTCTTACTCATAGTGATAGGTTTTTAAAATTTAGCCCCCTCCGCCCCCTGAAGGGGGGAACTTTCATTGTCTTACACTTAAGCCCCTTTAGGGGTTTGGGGGCTTTTACGCTCACTTCATCCTTTCTTTCTTTTTGCTTGCCCAAAATGAAAGAAACAAAGAAAAAGGGCACTCTTAAACCGATAGCTCCGCTGGTTTAAGAGATAGCTATACGCTGCTACGTGGGGAATCTCCCATCATCCTGCCAGTGCTGCGCACATGGCGTTGCTATTAAACCCCAAACCCCTAAAGGGGCTTTTCTCTTCCTTCTTTATCTCTTCCTTTTCAATAACACCTCCCTTTAGGGGTCGGGGATCTCAACCAAACCAAAGCTTTGTTAAAATGGTCTTATCATGTCGTAACCTCATAATAATTCGTATACGGGTGCGTTATGGCTAAAAATTCTCGCTTATGGATGTCGTAACCGGGCTGCTGCTAACGGCAGGTATCTTCGGGCTGATGGCCCTGGTGGCCGGTGGTGTATGGCTGCTGGGAAGGCAGCTTTATACGGCAGGCTTTGCCAATATCCCCGCCCGTGCTACCCTGCCTGCATGGGAAAAAGCGCTGATGTACATCATCATCGGTTACCCCATCCTTTCGGCCATAGCCCTGCCATTCATTCAGCATTATTATTTTCAATACCTGCCATCGGGCAAAAACCTGCTGCTGGCCTACCTGTTCATACTTCCCCATTGCCTTATCTGCGCCAGCAGCATAGCTTTTACCTATTACCTGCGCAGCCGCAGCTACCGGTACGATATCCTTTTCGTGCTTTCATTATTTGCTACGTTCTTTTATTCATTCGCTTTTATAGCTTTACATCTGAATGATTAGTATATTGAATATTTTGTTAGATAACTGTCATTTATCTCTATCCCATTTTTAGATAACCTTTAGTACACTATCTTGTCAATATATTTGGATTGACATGACAGACATTATTTTCGGCCTATTCCTTATCATATTTTTTACCTTTCCTTTCTTTTCCACCTGGCTTTATAAAAAAGTTTCACCGCTTCAAAACATCAATAGCAAATATTATTCAACATATCGCAAATGGGCACCTCTAAGTCTGTTACCACCTGTTGCTTTGATCATTGCAGTATTATTAAATCAAAACCTGCTATTGCCACCTAAACATATCTTTACATCTATTGCTGCATTAGTATGCCTGTGCTGTTGCACTATCATGTTGGATTATTTAAAGCATTTGGCCAAAGTAACTCCTGCATATAAAGTCTTAACATCGTTATTTACGATATTCACCTACCTCATTATTTGTCTTACCACTATCGCGTTTCTTTCTTACACCGGCAGGGCAAAAGCTCCTGAAACAAGTGTTTCGACAGAAGAATAGACAGCGGGGACGATACCCGCCATCTCTTAGTTCAGCTTAAACGACAAAATTTATAAACCCCAAACCCCTAAAGGGGCTTTCTCTTATTACTTCTATCCACACCAATCAACTAACCAACTAATCAACCACCTACGCTGCCAATCGCCTCAACTGGTTTTTACGCAGGGTAAAGAGTTGTTTCAATCCCGGCGAGTTGTCTATGCGTTCTTTATTATCGTTGTATAATTGCAGTAGTTCTTCTTCATTATTACACTGCGCTACTGCCTTCGTCAACCCCTTCAGCGACAGGAATACCGATGTAGGGATGCCATCCGGATGTGCTTCTTCATGCGCTGCCGATGCGTTGTTACTACCCAGCAGGTCCACATCTATACCCATTTCCCCTTTCAGCGGGTCTTGCGGGGTTATCTCTGTTTCATCCAGTATGCCCAGGCCCAGCAGGTCCAGCGTAGCACGGCGTTTGGCTTTTGTTTCTGCCTTCATCATGGCATTGCATAGCTGCTCGCCACGCATATTATATATAGGCACGGCACCCAGGCTTTCCGTTTTGCGGCCATCAGGTGTGGATGCCTGTGCGGTTACCACATAGCAGCCACTAACGGTTTCACGTGTTCTTATCTCGTGGCTCACCTTGTGCAGCTTGTTCAGTTGTTGTGCGCCACCACGGTCGCAATACATTATTTCGCGGCCATTCAGCTTCAGTATCCTGAAGGGTTGCGATAGCGGGTCGAGGCCCAGTTTATCGCATACCTGGCGGTAATAGTTTACTTTTTGCAAAGGCGTAAGCCTGCTGATATCTCCATTGATGATAAGGCTGCTGATGATCTCTGCATTGTTTTCTCCCAAACGGGGCATGATCTCTTCATTTATATTTTGTTCTTGTTTCATGGATGGTGTTTTTTTACTTCTTCTTTTCTCTCGACAGAAAAGAAGCAAAAGGTCAAGGCCGTTGCGACCGGGCTAAAAATCTGTTGCGCTTCGTTGCACCGAAAAATGTTTACTATCTGCTTACTGCATGGCTGTGCTTATGACGCTATCAAACCCACTATCATTATTCAACACTTTTATCTCGATTACAATTACTCTTAGCTGCCTCGATGATTTTCAATTCGCTGCGGCCACTGCGCTACACAGATTTTCTTAACGCCCGTTCGCAAATGCCTCTGAAAAAAAATTACGCACTAATCAAACCTCGCTGCGCTCTTCACGCCTGTATATAGACTCTCTTATCCCTTATACAAATTGCCGAATTGGCTCATTGCCTCATTGGCACATTTACTCCCCCAGCAGCTTATACAGCAATTCATTCTTCGCCCGGCGGCTTTCGGCAAAGGCCCCCAGGTGAAAGGATGCATAGGCCAGCTCGTTCGCATTGTTCAATGTTTCCGATATCGCGGCTATGGCATCGGGATAGGTATTGGTTTCACCATGGCAGCGGTCCATTATCTCGTCTATTTCCGCTTCGCGCTTTTGTGTGATGCCCAGCGCACGTGCAAAGCTTTCATCATCGGTTTCCAGCGCCGTTACTAATATGTTGTTTCTCATGTTGAAAAGATTTACTTGTTAACCCCCTCCGCCCCCTAAAGGGGGAACTGGTATCGTCCGCCCTTCAGAGGCTTTGGGTATTGATATTTTTCTTGTTTTGTTTGTTTGTCTTTTGTTTTCATTTTGTCACCCTCCTTTTTAGTTCCCCCTTGGGGGGCGGAGGGGGTTTTCATAGTGATGCATCGTTAGCACTACCTATGCGGCAGCACTGATGCCTGCTATAGGGGCCGGCGGTGTTAGTGTAATGCGGTAGGTGCCATCTGCATGATACAATTCTACCTCGTAGCCTTTCAGCGTTAGCTCTGCCAGCTTGCACACGGCCGTAAAGCGCGATGTGTACACCTTGGGGTTGCCCTGCTCATTGGCCAGCCAGGTAGTGCCGCACCAGTTGGTAAAGCTGGGCTTCTGGGTCAGTATGCGTTCTTTATAGTCTATCTCGCGATAGAGCTGTTCCTTCACATCGGCCGGTTGCGTGCTGTTGTCAACAAAGCGGCGCAGGCCTTCCAGCATGTCGGGTGTACGGTAGCTGCGTATCCAGCTGCTAACGTGCTTGTAAAAACTTGTCTGTTCCATATTGCTATTTTTTATTGTTTTTTAAAAAAACCCAAACCCCTAAAGGGCCCTTCTTTCATTACTTCTCTCCACACCAATCAACTGACCAACTAATCAACCCATCAACAAATAAGTAGCCAGCTCTGCCATGCTCACACCATACTGTGCATACGGCCAGTTATCGGCACCGGCATTGTTATAGTGCGGGTCGGTAGCATGTATCTCCGTCAGGCACCAGTCCAGCCGGCAGGTTTCGTACAACCATTGTTCAAACGCACTGCGACTGATGTGCAACACCTGCGGCGGCAAGCCCGGCGTAGCCCATGTTACCTTTACAGTGAGATATGTAGTAGAAAAAACTTCGATTTGTATATTTTTTGCTACCTTAGCCACGTGTTTTTTATTTTTTGTTTTGAAAGGCCCGTAGTTTCTACTATGGGCATTTTCTTTTAACACAGGCCTGCTGCGCCATACACCATACGGCCACGATGCCCCGCACACCACGCCACCCTTCAGCGCCGTAGCTATCATATCGTTCACCATCGCATTATTTATAGTGTATCGCATCGCTTAAAATTTTTAAATACTAATACCGAATACTGCTCTACATCCTAACTAACCAATCACCAATTCCCAATACCTAATTCCAATCACCCCAAATCAAGCCGCTTCTACAAACACCCGCGACGTATCACTGATATACAACCGCAGCTTTTGCACCACCGGTGCAGTGGCTATACCCGTATTCAGCACACGTGTTATGGTGCTGCGGTGGATGCCCGTTTGCCGTGCGCAATGCGCTATCGTACCATACATGGCCAGCCTGCTGCGTAGTTTCCTTTGCTCCCTCGTCGAAAATTTTTCTGTTATCATGGCTCTTCGTGTTGAATTATTCTATACATTTGTGCAACAATGACGCTACATTGATGCAGCAACAGTACAAATGTACAATTACTGTACAAATGTCCAAAAGTTTTTTGAAGATTTTTTTTGAATTAGTGAATGAAACAATTCGGCAATGTGCCAATGGATAATAATAGACTGGAAGATGGTTGGCACACAACACGAGAAAGCATTGTCAAATTGTCGAATCGGCTAATTGTCAAATTGTAAAAACCCACGTACTATGACACAGATACACGAAGGCGAAGCACTGCAGAATGCAGCCCGCATGAGCAAACTGGGTGTACACGGCCTGGCCGATGCCATGGGCGTGCCCCGCTCTACCCTTTATTACAACTTTAAGAAAGATGAGCTGGACGATGACTTTAAAACCAAAGCCGCCCAGGCACTGGGTATAGCCAGCACACGCCTCTTCGGCGGGGCATACAACCCCGATAACCACGCCCCCGCAGCACGCCTAACCGGTGACGACCTGCGGCGCATGAAAGCCTTTGGAGACGGTAGCATACCCGAAGGCATTGCCGTAGTGCCCATCATGGCACAGGCAGGCTACAGCAAGCACTACCTGGACCCTACCTATGCCGCAGAGCTGCAGCAGATGCACCTGCCCAACCTGCCCTATCGTGGCGAACGCTACCGCGCCTTCGAGGTAAGCGGCGATAGTATGGAACCCACACTGAAAGAGGGCTTCCTGATCGTATGCGAAAAAGTGGAGCAAGACTTCTGGAACACCACCGCACAGTTTTACATCTACGTAGTGGTAACCGAAGACCGCATTATGGTAAAGCGCCTCTTCCGCAAAGAAGACCACAGCTTTGTTTGCATCAGCGATAATGAAGAATTCTACCCGCAGTTTGTACTGCCTATGAGCGAGATAAAAGAACTATGGCTCGTAAAACGCAAAATAGACTGGGATATGCCCCCACCGAAGCGTTTCGAGATTAATGTATAATCTTCATAGCTTACAATCAATATTTAGTCCCCGCCCTTTACTGGCGGGGATTTTAGCTTATTACTATTATCTACTAATTTTTACTAAAATAGTATATTTATACATTTTTATTACTAATTTTACACTTATTAGTATTTATTAGTAGTTTATGAAAAAGCCTGAAAAACCACCGGTAAATGGCAGCATTTGGGATACTGTATTTAATACAGATAATGGCCTGAATGATTTCCTTGCGGCTGACGACAACTATGAAAATTTATTAGAAATAGAACAATCATATCCCTATTGGGAAGATTTCAAATACAAGGCAAAAGACCTGAAGTTTGATAAGAAGTCTTTATGGAATTATGTTAAGACATTACGACACAACAACTATATTCCTGTAAGATTTTATGGTAATGCTGGAAATCATAGAACAGATTTCACTTACAATACCACAAATACCATCCAGCGCCAACTCCACGAGTTTGATTTAAATACGGGAGGAACTCTTATCAGTTCTGATAAGGTAGATGCAGAAGCTAAAGAGCAATACCTGCTTAGCTCTATCATGGAAGAGGCCATAGCCAGCAGTCAGTTGGAAGGTGCCGTAACCACGCGCGAAGTAGCCAAGGAAATGCTGCTGAAAGAACGCAAGCCGCGCAATTATTCTGAACAGATGATAGCCAACAACTACGCTGCCATCCGCCAGATAATAGAATGGAAAGGCCTGCCTATAACCAAAGAGCGCATACTGGAACTGCATGCCATTGTCACAAAAGATACACTGCAGGATGCGCATAACGCCGGCAACTGGCGCACCACCAATGATGTGAAGGTAGTAGATGATGTAAGCGGCGAAGTGTTCTACACACCGCCATCGCACGAACACCTGGAGCAACTGATGGATGCCTTTTGCCGCTTTGCCAATGGCAGTGGTAAGGAGCTGTTTATTCACCCCATCATCCGTGGCATCATACTGCATTTTCTCATCGGCTATATACATCCCTTTGTAGATGGCAACGGGCGCACGGCAAGGGCCATATTCTATTGGCACCTCATCAACAAAGGCTACTGGATGATAGAATACCTCTCCATCTCGCGCATCATACTGCGCTCGCCGGCAAAATATGCGCGTGCCTACCTGCATACCGAATATGATGATAACGACCTTACCTACTTCATCATCTACAACCTGGATGCGATGGAAAAAGCCATGGACGAACTGAAGCTGTACATAAAGCGGAAAGCAGCCGAGAAGAAACAAATGCACCGCTTGCAGGTGCACGGTGATGTGAACGAACGCCAGCTGGCCATTATAAAACTGCTGATTGATAAACCCGAAACCATACTCACCATAAAAGAAGTGCAAAACAGGTTTGGCGTAGTATACCAAACCGCCCGTACCGACTTGATGAGCCTTACCCAACTAGGCTACCTGCACGAAAAACAAAGCGGTAAAAAATTCATCTACTTCCGCTCACCCGCTTTTGATGATATGGTCAAGGTGAAAGAGTAATGCAAATCCCCGCGTAGAGCGGGGATTTTTTGTGTTATAATTAGCAATAGTTAAATATGACTATCTGTGGGCCTTATGTCATCAATGCTAATACCGAATTGTTTCTTGAAATTCTCTTTAATTGTTGGTATAAATGCTTCTGCTCTTTCACCAGCAAGCCATTGGTAATCAAATTTGAATTCACCCTCTTCACTGACCCATTTCAAAACCAAATCATATAGTATATTAAACGTATAAAAATTATTAAACGATCTAAGTAAATTCTCTTCAGATTTACCTTCGAAAATTGTTGCTTTTATTTCTCCATCACTGTCATCCATAAAAAGCGCATGATGTTTACGATAAAGCCGATTTGCAATGTCAAATTCTGAACTTTCATTTGACAAATGAAAACCAATCCAACACAGTATATTAGGGGTACTCAATTTATCCTCCTGAAACCTAAAATATTTTGAAAATATCAGGCGAATAGGCTGAGCATCAATTGAAAAATCTTCATTAGTTTCCTCCTTTAATATCTCTTTCACTGATTCGTGATTAGCCCATTGCAGCACGTGAGATATGCCTTCATAGGGACATACACACCCAATACCATCAGACAATTTCTTAGACAAAGAAATGTACTCTTGCTTTGAATATTTTTTTATCTCGTTTCTGTAAAATTCTGCATTTTCTGAAATTTCAACGCACAGGAGTGTAAACCTTATACCCGGATCATTTTTCACAATAAAATTTTCATAGTCATAAATATCTAATGGAAATCCGTTGTTAGGATTAATAGATATATCACAAACTAAAAGGAATAAACCTACAATTGGATCCAATAAACTGTCCGGTTTTAAATAAGACGTAATCTTTAAAAAGTATTCAAATGCTTCCGTGTATACTCCATAAAACAAGCCTGAATTTTCAAAATCAGTATAGGTAAGATGATTATTTAAGTTAGCAGTAAGATATTGCGCTTGATTAAATGCAGCTTGCCCCTCATAAATTGCTTTAATTCCAATTGGAGTTAAATGTAACGGCGAATTAATATAAAATCCATCTACTTTGTTTGATTCCAGTGATTGAAAATTTTCTAACCACGAGTTTGTTGGTGGTAAAAATTTATAATCCACATCAACTGCACCAGAGAGGGTATGGACAGTAGAAACCCAAAATATGTGATAACAATGCCCAATACTAAGAAAGAATCTATTATCCTTATTTATTTCAATAATATTTTTGTTGCAAAGCGCAAATAGTTTCGCGTATTCAATATCATAATAATTATTAATGACAGCATTCAAATCTGCTATATCTGCAATTCCCTTATTCTTTTTAAAGTATTGTTTATCAAATTCCAGTAAAGATTTATATAACAATCCATCTTTGATAAGTGCATGGAAACTCTCCAAACTGTAATGTATAAATGCAGGGTATGATAAACTGAACAAAAATCCAAAGTTTGAACCAATATGTTGCCACCAATGTATATTTTCATGTATTATAGTCGAGTTGGCTTGTACTCGTTCAGGATAAAAATCGCTATACCTCGCCTTTCTAATATCCTCTCTTAATCTTAGGACAAATTGCATTGTATTATAGGAGCCTTTAACCGAAGTCCCATCTAAAGCATAATTATTTAATAGCTCTTCTTGAGCAAATAATAAATTTTTCTGTAGCATTACTAGGTATTAACAACCTCAAATTATCAAAAAATTTACTCTGAAAATTACTTATCATATTATCACAAAGAACCGGTTCCAAATAAAGCAAGAATTACGTAGTTACGTACAATCCCCATACGCACCCACACCCCGCAATTGCCGCATACACCCACCATCCCGTATCATTTTGTTGCCGAGCTTTGTGGTGTAAACAACAATCCAAATACATACAACTATGAGAAAACTGATCGTATTATCAATGGTATCGCTGGATGGCGTGATGCAGGCACCGGGCGGCCCGCAGGAAGATACTTCGGGTGGCTTTCAATACGGCGGCTGGGTAGCCCCCTTCTTCGATGAAGCTGCCGGGCAGGAAATGGCCAAACAGATGTACCCTGCCGACCTGCTGCTGGGCCGCAAAACCTTCGAGATATTTGCCGGCTACTGGCCCCGCCATGCCGATGAATGGCCGGGCATCAATGATGTAAATAAATACGTCCTCTCCAATACCCTCACCACTTCCGACTGGCAAAACTCCAGCTTCCTGAAGACGGTGGAAGACATCAAAGCCCTGAAGCAAACCGATGGCCGCGACCTGCAGGTGCATGGCAGCACCCAGCTGGTAAAGCTGCTCTTCAACAACGACCTGGTAGACGAGCTATGGCTCAAAACCTTCCCCATCACCCTGGGCAAGGGCAAGCGCCTGTTTGATGAGCACACCCTGCCCGCTGCCTTCAGGCTCACCCACAGCGTAGTAACCCCCGCAGGCGTAGTGATGGCCAATTACACCCGCAACGGCGATATCCAAACCGGCGATTTCAGCGATTAAATAACAACACCCACCAATCACTTCTATATACAAAGCATCCCTGCCCTAAGCGCGGGGATGCTTACTTTTATACCTGTTACCACTCCCGGTTGTGCAAATACAACCGTAAGTAGCGGCTTTACAACCAAGAGTGGCGGCGGTTTTGCGGCTTTCGGCCATACGGCATTCTACCTTTGCCCTATCGAAAAAAGTAAAACAAAAAAACCGGTATGGATACAAAGATCATCGGCAACAAGATTGCCAACGCCCGAAAAAAAGTTAATATGTCGCAGGCAGCGCTTGCACAGTTATTGTTCATCAGCCCGCAGGCAGTGGGCAAATGGGAACGCGGCGAGTCGGTACCCGACATCATTACTTTCAGCCGCCTGGCAGAGATATTGAATGTAGACCTCAACTATTTCTCAGAAAACTTTCTGCCTGCCACCAATGAAATGGCCGGGGAAATAATAGCAGGTGAAGAGGCAGATACAGCGATACAGGAAGACGGTGCTGCATTGCCCGATGCAGGACAGCTGCTTACCAACTTCAGCGGCAGCAACCTGCTGAATACCGACTTTGCCGGCGTTACCGCACATAAAAGGAAATTTCACGGCAGCGCCCTGCGCGGGTCTGATTTCAGCGGTGCCGACCTCACCGGCAGCACCTTTACCGGCAGCGATGTGCGCGATGCCATCTTTACGGAAACTAACCTTACCGACTGCACCTTCACTGCCAACGACCTTTCGGGCGCACGCTTTCATAAAACCATTATGGTAGGTACAGAGCTCAGCAAGTCTGGCTTGGATGGGGCCACCTTTACCAATGTAAAACTGGTAAATGCCAAACTCACCAAAACCGACCTTACCAAAGCCAATTTTGAAAACTGCACTTTTCATGGGGTCGATTTCAATTATTCTGACCTCCGCGGCCTGCACCTGGATGGGCAAACCTTTGTAGATGTGAAGTTTCACAACACAGCACTGAATGATGTTACCTTCCACGGTGCTACGCTGAAGAATGTGTCCTTCCGCTCTACCTTCGCTATTACCAATAAATATTACAAAGCAATTGCCACCATCCGCTTCGATGGCGCCATGATGGATAAGCTCACCTACGCATCGCTAAAAGGCATCGGTGCCAACCTGCAAGGCGTTACACTTATATAACAACAACAATCCCCGCCAAGTGCGGGGATTGGTTATTAATAAAACATCGTATTCCTAATTACCAATTCCTAATTACCAATTCCTAATTACCATTCCCCTAATCCTCTATCGCTTCCAATCCTTGCTCCCTTAGCTTTTCTATACCTGCACGCATTTGTGCCAGTTGCTCGGCGGTATGGCCCTGCCACTCTTTCAGCTCGCCTATTACTTTCAACCCGTGCTTTGTGCGATACGATTTCGTAGGGTTTCCCGGAAACTTTTTGTCCGTCAGGTTGGGGTCGTCTTCAAAATGGCCCACGGGCTCTACTATGTATATGCGCCCCGGCCCATCGCCCTGTGCCAGTTCGGCCCCCCATATGGCGGCTTCCGTAGCAGCGGCAAAGTACACGTACTTCGCATACTTCCCCGTCCCGAAGTTCGACATAAAGCCCGGTAGCAACAACTCGCCAATGACGAGGTGGGCCTTCGTACCATGATAGTACATTACTTCCGCTTGTTGGTTTTCATTTGTGTTCATGCTCATATCTTATGTTTTGTTTCGTTCATTAAGGCTATGGCTTTGGTAAAATAGGCCTCCAGCACTTTTATCTCTTTGGCAGTAAAGCCCGCTATCAGTTCATCGGTAGCCTGCTGAAAGGCTTGATAGAAAGGCTGTATCAGCGCCGTTATCTTCTTCACATCCGGCACTATAATCACCTTGCGCCTGTCTTCTTTATCGGGCTGGCGCTTCACCAGTTTCTTTTGCTCAAATCGGTCTATCAGCCCCGTTACCGCCCCGGTGGTCAGCCCCGTCAGCGCTGCCAGTTCCCCCGCCGTCAGCGCACCGCGCTGCAGGAAAAAGCCCAGGTACTTATGGTCGGTAGCAGAAAAACCCGCCTCACGGGCTATGGCCTCATGCATTTGCAGCGATGCATAGGCATACTGCTGGCTCAGTTTCCGCAGTTGTATTACGGTTTCTTCTTTCGTCATTTTATCTTACAGAATAAATATCTTAGTTACAAAGATAAATAATTTCTCCGAACAAAACACAATTAGCTATCATAAATAGCTATAACAACAACAATCCCCGCTACAGGCGGGGATTATCATCATTACAGTAAACGGTTTGCTTATTTGCCCTGGTATGTACCCAACAGTTTTATCAGCACATCGGGGCAGTCGGTAATGATACCATCCACACCCAGCTTGCCCAGTGCTACCATATCTGCTTCTTTATTCACCGTCCACGGCACTATCTGCATTTTCTTGCCGTGCACTTTCTGCACCATATCGGCTGTAACGCCGGCATAATGCGGGCTATATATATCGGGCACAAAACCCAGCCGCGCCAGGTCTTCTTCCAGCCCTACCTTTCCCTCGTTCATCTGCTTGAAGAAATCCGCCACTTCCTTTTCTGTCAACCCGTGTTTTTTCAGTTCTTCTGCCGATACCTGCATCTTTCCACTGGCCAGCAGCGATAGCTTCACATCCGGCTCCGTCTTTTTCAGCACTTGCAGTGTCCGTACATCGAAAGATTGTATAATGACCCGCTTGCGGATGCTTTTTTTATCTATCACATCCATCATTGTCTTTACAAACACTTCGGGCACCGGGTTATATTTTCCGTCACCCATGGGCGAACATTTGGTTTCTATATTATAATACACCGGCTTCAGCTTGTGTGCCTTTACATATGCCTCTACACTATCTACCAGATCGTTCAGCAATGGCTTCTGTGTTTCTATCTTCAGTTGTTGCGGATACATAGGGTGCGGCTTTATGCCCGACCTGTAGCGGCTGATGCTATCGTATGTCATCTGGTACAGCGCCAGGCTTTTCTCTTCGTCTTTGGTTATTTCAGAGCCATCGGGTTT
>CAMLKS010000018.1 GCA_946480675.1 uncultured Bacteroidota bacterium | reverse complement strand
GAGCGCAGGCGTACGGAGATAGCCCGTGCACTGGCCGTGGACCCGAAATTTATATTACTCGACGAACCGTTTGCAGGTATAGACCCAATAGCGGTAGAAGATATACAAACCATAGTAGCCCGCCTGAAGTTCAAAGACATAGGCATCCTGATAACCGACCACAACGTGCAGGAAACCCTATCGATAACCGACCGTGCGTACCTGCTGTTTGAAGGGAAAATACTGAAAGCAGGTGTGGCCGAAGAACTGGCTGCCGACGAACAAGTAAGAAAAGTGTATCTTGGGCAGCACTTTGAACTGAAGCGTAAGGATTATTCCAAATCGTTGTAAGGAAACATCAATACAGGAGAGATATAAGAAATGAGTATCATTAGCCCGGCCATAAAAGGATTCATGAAATTGCGCCTGAGCGCGATCGAGAATTTTATGCTCAATCCTATTGATACCCAGCAGCAGGTATTCAATCACCTGATAGGCTCTGCACAGTTTACAGAATACGGCAAGAAGTATGGTTTTGAAAAGATAGATAGCATTGCCGATTTCAAACAGCAGGTGCCCATCAACGATTATGATACCCTAAAACCATACATCAACCGCATACTGGAAGGAGAGCAAAACCTGTTGTGGCCATCGCCCATCAACTGGTTTGCCAAATCGAGCGGTACTACCAGCGATAAAAGCAAATTCATACCCATCAGCAAAGAATCGCTGGACGATAACCACTATAAAGGTGGTAAGGATGTGCTTACAATGTACCTGAACCAATTCCCGGATTCCAAAGTGATGTCGGGCAAATGCCTGACCATAGGGGGCAGCCACCAGATAAACCAACTGAATGGTGATTCTTTCTTTGGCGACTTGTCGGCAGTGATGCTGCAGAATATGCCGCTGTATGCACAGATTATACGCACCCCCGACCTTTCCATTGCCCTGATGGACGAATGGGAGGAAAAGATAGAAAAGATGGCCCGCGTTACCATGCAGGAAAACGTAACCTATATAGCCGGTGTGCCTACGTGGACCATCGTGCTGATAAAACGTATACTGGAAATATCGGGGGCGAAATATATAAATGAAGTATGGCCCGACCTGGAACTGTATATACATGGCGGCGTGAGCTTTAAGCCATATCGCAAGCAGTTTGAGGCATTCATACCATCGCCCGATATGCATTACCTGGAAACCTACAATGCATCGGAAGGCTTTTTTGCAGCGCAGGATGATATAGAGGCGGATGGCATGCTGCTGTTTTTGAACCACGGTATCTACTACGAGTTTATGCCGATGGAAGAGTATGGCAGCGACAACCCGCGCACCCTATCGCTGAAAGAAGTGGAGCTGGGTAAAAATTATGCGCTGGTGCTGAATACCAACTGCGGCCTGTGGCGTTATTTAGTAGGCGATACCATCCAGTTTACTTCGCGCGAACCTTTCCGTATTAAAGTAAGTGGCAGGCTGAAGCATTTTATCAATGCCTTTGGAGAAGAAGTAATAGTTGATAATTCGGACCATGCCGTGGCTGAGGCCAGCCGCATTACCGGTGCCGTGGTGAACGATTATACAGCAGCACCTGTGTATATGACGGGGGAAGAGAACGGGGCGCATGAATGGATCATAGAGTTTGAACACCTGCCTTGTCCGCTGGACGTTTTTACAGCGGAAATGGACAAAGCGTTGCAAAAAGTAAATTCGGACTACGAGGCTAAACGCCATAAAAACATAGCCCTGCGCATGCCTATCGTGCACCGGATGCCTAAAGACGGGTTTAAGAAATGGCTGAAAGACCGCGGTAAATTAGGAGGGCAGCATAAAGTGCCCCGCCTGAGCAACGACCGTACCTTCCTGGAGCAAATGCTGCCTTATACAAAATAATACAGGATGCTATTCCGCATCTTCCTTACCATAGCTCTCATTCAGTTCCCCGATATAGGCTAATATCTCTTTGCGGCCGGTAAATTTTACGGCGCTGCTGATGAAACTACGCGGTATAAACTCCCATTCCTTTTTCATCTCTTCGATAAACTGGCGTGCGTGTTTAGCCGCTTCTCGCTGGGTGCTCTTATCGGCCTTGGTAAATACCATATTGAAAGGTACGCCCCAGTCGCCCAGCTTGCGCAGGAAAGCCAGGTCTATTTTTTGAGGTTCATGACGGCTATCTATCAGTACAAATACGGTAACTAAGTTTTCGCGCTGCTGCAGGTAATTGGCTATCATTTTTTCCCACTGCGCACGCTGCGACTGCGATACTTTGGCATAGCCATAGCCCGGCAAATCGACCAGGTACCACTCATCATTCACAATAAAGTGATTGATAAGCTGTGTTTTGCCCGGGCTGGCCGATGTTTTGGCCAGTTTGGTCTGATTGGTAAGCATATTGATGAGCGAAGACTTGCCCACATTGGAACGGCCGATAAAGGCATATTCAGGTTTATCGGGCTTGGGGCACCCTTCTACTTTGGGGCTACTTATCAAATATTTGGCAGAGCGTATTTCCATTCGTTTAGCTTACTGTACTTTTGCAATCCGATGCAGTCAGAAAATATTACGAACCCGGCGGCTAATGTAGTGCCGGATGCGGGCTCAAATTTAAGCAAGAAAGCGCAGGTGGCCGACATGTTTAACAACATAGCCGGAAAATATGATTTCCTGAACCACTTTCTGTCGCTGGGAATAGATAAGGGATGGCGGAAAAAAGCCATAAGGGAGATACAGAAGGTGCAGCCTAAAAACATATTGGATGTGGCTACGGGAACGGGAGACCTGGCTATAGCCGCCGCTGCATTGAAACCTGATAAAATAACCGGTGTAGATATTGCTGAGCAGATGCTGGCTGTGGGTAGAACCAAAATTGCGGAAAAACAGCTGCAGGGCATGATAACCCTGCAAACAGGGGATAGCGAAGCTATGCCATTTTCAGACAACAGCTTTGATGCCGTTACCTGTGCTTATGGCGTACGCAACTTTGAAAACCTGGAAAAAGGATTGAAAGAAATGAGCCGCGTAATGCGCCCCGGCGGCAAGCTGGCCATACTTGAGTTTTCAAAGCCGCAACGCTTCCCTGTGAAGCAACTGTATGCTTTCTACTTTCGCTATATACTGCCTACGCTTGGCAAAATGGTATCGAAACACAGCACGGCATATACCTACCTGCCACAGAGTGTAATGGCTTTCCCCGAAGGAAAAGTATTTTGCGATACGCTGACAAGGTGCGGATTTAAAGATGCGAAAGCAAGGCCGCTGACACTGGGTATTACAACGCTGTATACGGCTACTAAATAGGGTAATAGGGGTAGTAGGTTAATAGGGTGATAAGTGTGGATTGATGATAAAATAAATAGGTCAATATGAGGATGGAACTTCATATTGACCAGTTTACTTATTGACCTTATTGCCTTATCGCCCTACTTCGGCATAGCGCCGAAATCTTTCAGTATAGATTTAAGGGTAGTGACGCGTATAGATGCCCAGTCTTTGGTTGTATCATTAGCAGGTACTTCAAAGTTTTGAGCAAAGAAGTAAGGGTACATGCGGATATCGCTTTTGTTCATCGATTTCTCATGTTCCTTTACATGCTCCAGCTTTTCTATAAAGCCTACTATCCACAGCACTTGCTTGCGGGGCAGCTGCGCCCAGCCTGTTTTATAATATAGTTTGTATTGCGGTGTTTCTTCCTGCAGCATCATGCTTTTAACAATGCGCTGCGTGCGTTCTGCAAAAGGTAACTCAGAGAAATAAAGGCGCTTTAAAAAACCTACCTGCTCATCGGCAGATATCTGCAGCGTATCATTCAGCCAAAACTGGTCTATAGCGCCACCCATACGTTTATTGCCATAGTTGGCAGTATCCAGGTAGTGCTGCATATAATCAGGGCCTATGCGGCGTGCTATCTCCTGGTAGTAAGGTACATTGCTCACTTTAAAAGCTTCGCGCATGTTCATGGTTTTGTTCCACGCAGTAATGGGGCGCACTATGCTATCCCATTTTATCACCAGCTGCTCGTCGGGTGCTACAGCGGTTTCCAGCGCCACCAATGAATTGAATACCTTGAATGTAGAGGCAGGGCAATAACGTGCAAGGCAGCGCTCTTTATTATAGAAATAAACAGCCTCGTGGTTATTATCCCTTAATATAAAACAGGCACTATCTATGCCTTGTTCCCGGAAATACTTACCCCATTCCGTTTTTTCGTGTATCCGCGAATCGCGGCAGGAAGTGAGGAAGAAAACGGAAAGGACGACAATGATAAAACTGGTGCGCATGTAAACGTGGAGTAAAATGAACGGCAAAGATAACATGGTGATATGCAGCTACCAAAAAGATAGTAGGGCAGTGGGATGTATTCTGTATTTTGCTTTCAAAATATACCTGATATGAGAAAAGTATTCCTGATGTGTGGCCTTTTATGCCTGTTGTCTGCAGCAGCGTGGGCGCAAACGGCCAAAATGCAATATGAAGGCATAAAAGATATACGTGCTATATCGGGCAATTATTTCATATACCTGACGCTGGCTGATATTAAAGAAGCCTATATGCAACTGCCGCAGGCAGAACAGCAGCGCTATGCTGAATTGCTGGACCTGCCCATTGGTATAAAAGCTACTATCAATATTATACAAGGCAGTAAAGCACAAGCCAGCATTATGGAGCCGGTGATACAGCGCCATGTAGGTGCATGGCTGCTGAAACAGGGTATGGCCTATATCATTACCAAAGATGATAAGGTTATTACTACGCTGGATTATGTAGAAGGTGAGGCTGTGAAAGACGAAGCCGGCTTTGAAGTGCGCCCCATCTCTTTTTACGAAACAGGTACTAAAAAACGCGTGTTCAGCGGAACTATCAATACCGCACTGAAATAAGAGATTAATCGAACGACTGGTTGTTGGCAGCGGCTATGCGCACCATGCGCTCGTAGTCGGTAGCTGTCAGGTCGTTGAAGAAGAAGTGAACGGGGTCTATCTTCTGGCCATTCTTTATAACCTCGTAATGGCAGTGGGGGCCGGTGCTTTTGCCGGAACTGCCCACCCAGCCTATTACCTGCCCGCGCTTCACACGCTCGCCACGGCGGCTTTTTATCTTTACCATATGGCCATACAGGGTTTGGTAGCCATAGCCATGATTGACGATAACATGATTGCCATAACCACTGTTATCGAAATTGGCCTCGCTCACCACACCATCGCCCGTAGCATAGATGGGTGTGCCCATAGCGGCTGTAAAGTCGATACCGGTATGCATTTTAGGCGTTTTATATATCGGGTCGATGCGGTAACCGAAGCCGGAGGCCACACGTTCCAGCGTTTTGTTGGAAACGGGCTGCACGGCCGGTATGGATGCCAGCATTTGCTTTTTGGCTTTTACCAGTTGCTCCAGCGTATCGTACGATTGTTTCTGTACGGTAATGCGATGTTTTAAAGCCGCTATCCCGTTTTCTATATTTTCAATCAGTTTGTCGGAAGGGGTGTAGGCAAACTGTTCGGGGGCAATAGTAGAATACTGCTTGCCGATGCGCACACTATCGGGCAGTGGTGCCGATTCAAATACGCCCCGATAAATGCTGTTATCGCGTGTTTCCAGCTCGGCGAGCCCCTCGTTCATCTCATCTATCCGGGCTTGTAGCAGCGTAAACTGGTCGCGCAGCATACGCATTTCGGTGCGTATCTCTTTTTCTTTAGGGGAGTCGACAAAGCGGAAGGCGATGGCGACAATGATGAGGGAAGTGACCAGGGCAGCAGAAACAAAGCCGAGGATACGCAAGGCTTTCACCTGCCACGATACTTCCAGCTTTTCGAACCGGTGCGTATCCGTATTATAAAAATATTTCCGTACCCGCTTCAGGAAGTGTGATTTGCCCTCAAAAATAGCCTATTGGTTTTTAAAAACCCCCATATGCAGAAAATGCTGAAATGTTAAAAACATACGGGCCCCGACTTGCAGGGCCCGCTGCTTCGCAAAGGGGGTGATGCGGGGTGTATATTAACAAGCAAAGCTACGAGGGCCGTTGCTCCTGAACTATACCCAGCAGCCAGTACATTCTTATCCGTAGCAGCACGGATTATTATAGAAATAATAATGTGAAAGGCAGAAGCCGGGGAAGACTTGAAACCTTTGTGTCATACATGAGCTCTACCGGTAGGCAGTGACAGCGCTATCTGTTTTTTAACACAATGGCATGACGGATAAAGCCGTGTCATTTTGCTATATTTGCCCACTTCAATTGTTAATAACGGCATATATATGCGCAGTATTTTTATAAAAGAGCTCAGCTCTTTTTTCAGTTCCATAGTGGGCTATATAGCTATTATCGTCTTCCTGGTAGCCAGTGGTTTGTTCGTATGGGTATTGCCAGACTCTACCATCCTGCGCAGCGATAGCTATGCTACGCTCGATGTTTTCTTTGAATTGGCACCATGGTTCCTGATACTGCTGATACCGGCCATTACCATGCGCTCGTTTGCCGATGAGTTTCGCGGTGGTACTATAGAATGGCTGGCGACAAAGCCGCTGAGGGATACCGATGTGATACTGGGCAAATACTTTGCAGCACTGGTACTGGTAGTGTTTGCATTACTGCCTACCCTCATTTATGTATATACCATCAGCAACCTTTCGGTGGCCGATAATAGCATAGATACAGGCGGCATCATAGGTTCTTATGCCGGCCTGTTCCTGCTGGCATCAGGTTTTACAGCTATCGGCATCTTCTGCTCATCGCTGGCCAATAACCAGGTAGTAGGCTTCCTGATATCCTTGTTTGCCTGCTACCTGCTGTATAGCGGTTTCGAATCGCTGAGCAAGGTGCCGGCATTTGTAAATGGTATAGACTACTACCTGGGTATGGTAGGTATGTCATTTCACTACGATTCCATCAGCAGGGGATTGATAGATAGCCGTGATGTTATCTATTTCCTGTCTGTTATCATCCTGTTTATTTCACTTACCCGTTTATCGCTGCAAAGCCGTACCTGGGATACCGCTACACAAGACCAGATACATTAGATCGACGACATGGCAACGACCTCATCTAACAAAAGAAAGACTCAAAGAAGCCAGGCAATAGTACGCCTGTTGATATTGGCTGCCATATTAGTAGGTGTGAACATACTGGCTGCCCGCTTTCATGCCGGGCTCGACCTTACTAAAGAAAAACGTTTCACCTTATCGGCACCTACTAAAAAACTGCTGCGCAATATGGATGATGTGGCCGTGATAGAAGTGTACCTGAAAGGCGATTTTCCCGCAGGCTTTCAACGCCTGGCCACCGCTACCAGGGAAAGATTGCAAACATTGCGCAATGTAGCTGGCAATAAACTGGTGTATAAGTTTACCAACCCGTTTGAAGGAAAGAGCGAAGAAGAGAAGGGCCCCATCTTTCAGCAAATGTCAGCAAAGGGCATTATGCCGCTGAACCTGCAAACCAAGAGCGAAGAAGAAGGCTATGCGGAGAAGATCATCTTTCCATATGCCATGGTAAGGTATAAAGGCAAGGAAATGCCGGTGCGCCTGCTGGAAAATAACATGGGTTTCAACCCGCTGGAAAACCTGACCAATTCTGAAAACCTGCTGGAGTATAAATTTGCCAGTGCTATTAATACTCTGAGCCAGCCGGAGCAAACAGAGATAGCATATATAGTAGGCCATGGCGAAACACTGGGTTTCAATACCTATGATATGCTTACCACACTGGCCACACAGTACAAGGTAGACACCTTCGACCTGACGGCCAATATGTATATACCAAAGTATTACAAGGCCATCATCATCAACAGGCCTACAACACCTATTGATGACCGAGAGAAATTTAAGATAGACCAGTATGTGATGAACGGCGGGCAGATACTGTGGGTGGTAGACCAATTGTTTACCCCGATGGATAGCCTGCAAAAAAATGCACAGTTTGTAACACTGGACTATGGGCTGGAAATAGATGACATCTTATTTAAATGGGGTGTGCGTGTAAACCTGGATGTAATAGAAGACCAGCAGCAGTGCCTGCCCATACCCATCACTGTAGGTATGCAGGGAGACAGGCCACAAATCCAATTGCGCCCATGGATATATTACCCTGTATTTACCCCAAGTGCAGACCATCCCATTGTTAAAAACATCCCGGCTATTATGAGCCGCTTTGCCAATAGCATGGATACGATAGCAGCACCGGGCATTAAGAAAACAATATTATTACAATCATCGAAATACAGCCGTGTATCTAACTTCCCGGCACGCATCAGCCTTAGTATGCTGAAGTTTCCGATGGGGCCGGAGATGTTTAATAAACCATACCGTACTGCTGCTGTATTGCTGGAAGGTAAATTCAAATCGACATTTGAAAACAGGCTGGCACCTGCATTTTTGAGCATCCTGCAAGATTCGCTGAAACGCCCGTACAAATCGGCACCGGATACAGCCACGCGGATGATCATTATATCAGACGGTGAAATGTTTGAAAATGATTTTTCGCGCAGCGAAGGCCCGATGGAAATGGGATACTGGCGCTACACGCAAACTCGTTTCTCTAACAAGGAGTTCCTGCTGAATTGTGTGCAGTACCTGACCGACAATAGTGGCCTGCTGGAGGCACGATCGAAAGAAGTAGTGCTGCGCAAGCTGGATGGAAAGCGCGTAATGAAAGAGAAGACTAAATGGCGTATTGCGAACATAGCAGTGCCGATAGTACTGGTATTGATATTTGCTTCTGCCTATATCTTCTTCCGCAAGCGTAAGTATGAGAAAATAAATTGAGAATTGAAAAAAGATCGGGATGCGTAAGACTTTAATTTATGTGGTATTGCTGGCGCTGGTAGGTGCAGCCGTTTATTATTTTGTTTTTGCTGAGAAAAGCACATTTGGTGCCGGCGAAGCAGACTTTGCCGTAAAAGATAGTGCGGATGTACACAAGATATTTCTTGCCGATAAAAAGGGGCAAACGGTAACGCTGGAACGTGATAAAAAAGGCGGCTGGACGGTAAATAAAGAATACAAAGCGTTATCTACTCCGGTCATATCCCTGCTTTCAACCTTGATGAGGCAAACGGCAACTACGCCTGTGCCCGAAGCCGGGCATAACCATGTTATCAAAATGCTGGCAGGCAATAGTGTGAAGGTGGAAGTATATAACCGGCGCGATAAAAAAATGCGTGTGTTTTACGTAGGCGGCGAAGCGCATGATAATGCCGGTACCTATATGCTGATGGAAGGTGCAGATAAGCCTTATATCGTGCAGATACCGGGCTTTACAGGCTATATAGCCCCCCGCTATAGCGCCGTGTTGGCCGACTGGCGCGACAGAACTGTTTTCAATATTCCTGCAGAGCAACTGAAAATAGCAAGTGTACAATATGCTGATAGTAATGAAACACTTAACAGCTTCACCTTCAGGCAGGATGATAAAGGCAAGATGACTATTGATGCAGAGCCTGCATTGATAGCCGGTAAAAAACTGAACGAGCGCAGAACGCAGGTATTCAGTACATTCTTTGAAAAGATATATTGCGAAGGCTTTATCAATGGTACGATGAAGCTGGATTCGATTATAGCATCTGTGCCAAAGCGTTGCGTGATAGAAGTGGAATCGAAAGCAGGGGAGAAGCAGAAGGTAGATGTGTACTGGATGCCGGTAAACAGGCGCAGTAAAAACCTGCTGACACCTAATCCGGATGTGGATGATGCCTATGATGCAGACCGCTTTTATGCTATAGGGAATAATGCTAAAGACACGATGATCATTCAGCGTGGTACTTTTGAAAAGATATTCAGGAAAGCCTACGAATTTTATGAGGCAGATAAAGCACGCGAGCCTTTGAGGATGGAAGTGCCTAAAGGAAGTGGTGATGTAATAAAAATGGGATCCGGTAAATAACCGGATCTTTTTTATTAAATTTTGACTGACAAGCAGGAATATGAGATATGCGGTATTGATTTTAATGACAATAATGTTTATTTCCTGTAAAAATGGAAATATAACGGCTGCAAAACAACAATTAGCAGCTGCCGGTTTTGTATTGAAGGATACGCTGAAGGAACTGGAGCTATCTATGGGTGTAGGCGATGGCGGAAAAAAGACCACACATATTATTGCAGCTTCTCAGGAAGATTGCAGGCGCATTGCAGAGAATATCAAAAACCGCTCTTGTTATAATACTAGCTACCTGAATGTAGCAGAAATAATGGAAATCAATACCCTGCACAGTTCGGGTAAAAAGGAAAATGCGTGCCGCGCCAATAACGGTTATTTCTATGAGCGTAAAACGCCTGATGGCTATAGGTATAAGATATACATTGATACCATAGAGCAGAAGTTATATTATACCCGTATAAGTTATATTTTATAGTTGAGTAAAGAATGGATATGAAAAGGCCGGATAAAGAGCAATTAAGGAAATGGTGCAACGGTGTCTTACTGTCGTCAGGTAATGATGCATTGATAGAAGAGCTGGCTATAGATACCCGCAAGGTAGCACAGCCTGAAAATACATTGTTCATAGCGTTGCACACCCAGCGGCGCGATGGCCATAGCTTTATAAACGATGGCTATGAAAAAGGTATAAGAAACTTCCTTGTGTCGCAGGATGTGGATGTTGCAAAATACCCTGCAGCGAATTTTATAAAAGTCAATGATACACAAACGGCATTGCAGCAGATAGCTGCGGGTTACCGCAAGCAATTTGATATACCGGTGATAGGCATAACCGGCAGTAATGGTAAGACGATAGTGAAAGAATGGCTGTATCAACTGCTGAGTGAAGACTACAATGCTGTAAGAAATCCTAAAAGCTACAACTCACAAATAGGTGTGCCGCTTTCTGTATGGCTGATGGAAGAAGGGCAGGAGCTGGGCATATTTGAAGCCGGCATATCGCAGCCCGATGAGATGGGCAAGCTGGAGCGTATCATTCATCCTACCATAGGTGTATTTACCAATATTGGCGAAGCACATAGCGAAGGCTTTTTGAATGTGCGGCAGAAGGTGAATGAAAAACTGATGCTGTTTCGCCATGTGAAACAATTGGTGTATTGTAAAGATTACCCCGAACTGAATGAGGGCATAGCCCACTACACATCGCAGGTGCGTGGGCATGGTGATGAAGCACTGCAATTGTTTACCTGGTCGCAAAGGCACGAGGCCGATCTGAAGATAATAGATACAGAAGTAAAAGCCGGCAAAACACATATCCGCGCCCTATATAAAGACAAGGAAGAAACAATAGTGATACCTTTTACCGATCCCGCATCGGTAGAAAATGCTGTACACTGCTGGTGTGTAATGCTGCTATTGAATGTAGCGCAGGCTGCAATAGCAGAACGCATGTTGCAATTGCAGCCTGTGTCGATGCGTTTGGAGCTGAGGCATGGTATTAACGATTGTACCATCATCAATGACTCGTATAATTCAGACCTGACATCGCTGCTGATAGCCATTGATTATTTAGAACAGCAGAAGCAACACCAGCATCACACCGTAATACTATCGGATATGCTGCAGATAGCCAGGCCCGATAGGGAACTGTATGAAGAAGTAGCAGAGCTGATAAGCCGGAAAAACATACAACGCTTTATAGGCATTGGCCCGGCTTTGTATAAACATAAGGATGCTTTCAAAAAGTATAAGAAGCTGCGCAGCATCTTCTTCAAATCGACAGACGCATTCCTTAAAAAGTTTCACCTCATCAATTTTGATAACGAGGCCATACTGCTGAAAGGTGCGCGCACTTTTACTTTCGAGAAGATAGATATACTGCTGGAACAGCAAGTGCATCAAACCGTATTATCCATCAACCTGTCATCGCTCACGCACAATCTTAATGTTTTTCGCAGCAGGCTGAAACCGGGCGTGAAGGTGATGGCGATGGTGAAGGCATTTTCATACGGCAGCGGCAGTTACGAGATAGCGCACCTGCTGCAATATTCCGGTGTCGACTATCTATCAGTTGCCTATACGGATGAGGGTATAGCACTCCGCCGTGCGGGCATCACGATGCCTATTATGGTAATGAGCCCCGATGCCACATCGTTCGACAGGATGATAGCCTGGAAGCTGGAGCCGGAGATATTCAATATCCGTTCGCTGGAACTGTTTACAAGCATAGCGCAGACGCTGCAGGTAAAAACCTACCCGGTGCATATAAAACTGGATACCGGTATGCACCGCTTGGGTTTTATGCCGCATGAGCTGGATGCGTTGATGGAGCATTTTGACAATAATCCACACGTAAGCATAGCCACCATATTCAGCCACCTGGCTGCAAGTGAAGATCCTGCACTGGACGGTTTTACAGAGCACCAGCACCAGCAGTTTGAACAAATGAGCCATGCCTTGCTGACAAGACTTAATAATAAACCACTACGCCACATCTGCAATTCCGCAGCCATAGCACGTCATCCTGAACTGCATTATGATATGGTGCGATTAGGATTAGGTCTATACGGTATAGATGGCAGTAAAAGCCTGCAAAAGGAACTGAAGCAGATAAGCACACTGAAAACCATAATAGCGCAAATAAAGACCATACCCGCAGGCGAAACGGTAGGCTATGGCCGCAGGGGGCATATAGACAGGGAAACGCGCATAGCTACCATATGCATAGGCTATGCTGACGGTTATCCGAGAGCCCTTGGCAATGGCGTGGCCCATGTGCTGATACATGGCAAACCTGCTAAGCTGGTGGGCATTGTATGCATGGATATGTGTATGGTGGATGTAACCGATATACCGGAAGTAAAAGAAGGGGATGATGTAATTGTCTTCAGCCCGGAACTGCCTTTGATAAAACTTTCGGAATGGGCGGGAACGATACCTTATGAAATGATGACGGGCATTTCGCAACGTGTGAAGCGTGTGTATGAGAATGAAGTGTAGCTCCTCCCTGCCTCCCTCCCCCAAGGGGAGGTGACTATTGTTATTATATAAAAAGGATAGAGCGATACACCAGTATCGCTCTATCCTTTTATTGCAAGCCCCTTTAGGGGTTGGGGTATTATGCTTCTCTTGCTGGGTCGAATGCTTCCAGTTCGTTAGCTATGGCTGTCAGGAAGCTAGCACCCAGCGAACCGTCTACGATACGGTGGTCGTAGCTCAGCGACAGGTACATCATATGGCGGATAGCTATCACATCGCCTTGTTCTGTTTCCAGTACCATCGGGCGTTTTTTGATGCTGCCCACAGCCAGTATCGCTACCTGCGGCTGGTTGATGATAGGTGTACCCATCAGGCTGCCGAAGGTACCTACGTTGGTCATAGTGAAAGTACCACCTTGTGTATCGTCTGCTTTCAGTTTGCCGCTGCGTGCTGCATTAGCAAGGCCGTTCACATCTTTAGTAAGGCCCAGCAGGTTTTTAGTGTCAGCGTTTCTTATAACAGGTACTATCAGGTTGCCGCTAGGCAGGGCAGTAGCCATACCTATATTGATGTCTTTCTTCACGATGATCTTATCGCCATCTACGCTGCTGTTTATCATCGGGTATTTGCGGATGCAATTCACGATAGCCTCGATGAATATCGGCGTGAAGGTGATCTTCTCACCATATTTCTTTTCGAAAGAACCTTTTACTTTATTCCTCCAGTTTACGATGTTGGTCACATCGCACTCTGTAAAGCTGGTAACGTGCGGAGAAGTAGCCTTGCTGCGCACCATGTGGTCAGCTATCAGCTTGCGCATGCGGTCCATCTCTATTATCTCTACATTGCCACCGTAGTTGCCAGTTGATGCCGGGGCAGCGCTAACTGCAGGCTGTGCGGCAGGTGCCTGTTGCGGTGCTGGCGTAGCTGCCGGTGCAGGTTGTGCAGCATGTGCCGCCTGTGGTTGTGCCACAGCGCCATTGCTACGGTTGGCTACGTATTGCAGTATGTCTTTTTTGGTTACGCGGCCTTCGTTGCCGGTACCCGCTATGTTTTCCAGCTCGGCCATACCTATGCCTTCTTTGGCGGCGATATTCAGTACCAGCGGAGAGTAGAAACGATTGCCATCGCCTGCCGACATGGCAGGTGCAGGGGCCTGTGGTTGTGGTGCGCTTACCGGTGCAGCAGCAACGGGTGCCGGCTGCGGTGCTGCTTGCTGCACAGGGGCAGCAGGTTGCGGTGCGGGTGCAGCAGCGCCGGCGCCTACCGTATCTATACGGGCTATAACGGTACCTACCGGTACTACGTCATTTTCCTTAAACAGTATCTCTGTAATGGTACCTTCGGCAGTAGAGGGTACTTCGCTATCTACCTTATCCGTAGCTATTTCCAGTACCGTTTCATCCATCTTTACTTTGTCACCAGCGTTCTTGTGCCATTTCAAAACGGTCGCCTCCATGATACTCTCACCCATCTTGGGCATTACCAGATCAACAATTGCCATAAATAGCTAATAATTATAATTTGTTAGGAATAATCGGTACAAAAATAATCAAATGAAGCTCAAAAGTAGAAAAAGCTTTTGCGGGCGTTCATATTATATTATAGTGCATCCCTGTAATCGCGCCTGCGTATCAGTTTCAGGTCGTTCAGCACCTGGGCTTTTACCTGTAGCGTGAAGTAGAAACTTTTTCTTTGGCCAAAAGGTATGGTGCTGAGCCTCATTTCCCAGCAGTGCATATCGCGATATATGTCGAATGAAGAAGTTTGCAGTTGCTTAGATATCAGGTCGTAATAAGTAGTGAAACCAAACTTCCAGCGTGGTGTAATATTCACATCACCCGATAGGTTGATGCTGTGCTGCGATACATATAAGGAGTCCTTTTTCTGTGTTTTTGAATACTGGTTGGTCAGGTTTAGCGAATAGCTAAATGTGAGGTTGTAGGGAACAGAGAAATCTACATAATCATTGTACCTGCCATACTGCATCATACGGCTAAATTCATCTTCCTGTCCCGGCGGTGGTGTTTTCTTGTCCTTAGGTTTGCCATTGATGCTTCCACCAAGACTTACGTTAGCTGTTTGCAGCCGGGCTATACCGCGGTTCGATTCCAGCATGGTCTGTTTCAGCCTGCGGCCACTTTCATAATCGAATGCGTAGGGGTCGAACACAGCACCAGCAGATATATTTATGATATTGAACAGCAGCGTACCGAAGCGCACATTGATATTCGACCAGTTGAACGAATCGGCGGCAATATCGTAAGCGCTGCTGAGGGTAAAATTGTCTATCAGGCGTACGTTCTTAAACCCGGTAGTATCCTTATCTGAGCGCACTTTTACCTGCAGGTTGTTATCTATACCAAAGTTGATGGCGCTACGATAATTGCCAAATTGCCCCTGCCCCGGTGTACCCATGATAGAACCCTCATATGCAGAACGATATATTGGCGCATCGCTGGCATTCAG
>CAMLKS010000017.1 GCA_946480675.1 uncultured Bacteroidota bacterium | reverse complement strand
CTGTAAAGACCCCGCATCCAGCACGGTGGGCGTAAAGTCTTTTTTCATCTTATCAGCCGCCTTGCGTTTTTGCTTGATGGCAGTAACCAGTGAACTGCGATAATGTACAGGAACCTCAAACGACTTCATGACTATAATGCTGGTGCAAAGGTAGGTAATGCCCTGTTAATGAAATAATAATGCTTAACTACCTATTTTTTTGATGGTTACATCCATACCAGGTTTCACCTGCATCAGCCCGGTAGTGATAACGGTATCGCCGGCTTGCAGCCCTTGTAATACTTCCACCTTATCGCTGGTGCGCTGGCCCAGTTTCACTACTACCATGTCCGCCTTGCCATTCTTCACTACAGCTACTTTCTTGTCTTTGGTAGTCGGTATTACCGATTGTGACGGTATCAGGATAGCATCGGGTGCGCTTTGCAAAGGCACTACTACATTAGCAAAAGACCCAGCTACCAGCTTGCCATCGGGGTTGGGTACCATAGCGCGTACTCTTACAGTCCTTGTGGCAACATTAGCACCGGGGTCTATAGCAGCTACTTTACCAGCTAATGTATCCTGGCTACCTGTAACAGTAAAGAATACATCCTTGCCCGTAGTAATCGAGGCAGCATATTGTTCCGGTATGGTGAAATCCATTTTTAATGGATGTGTTTGTTGCAGCGTAGTGATGAGGGTAGTAGGAGATACTACCG
The DNA here is from genome assembly GCA_946480675.1 of uncultured Bacteroidota bacterium. The sequence continues at coordinate 14,718 of CAMLKS010000017.1, read as the reverse complement.
CACCTACACTTATATTACGGATACCTATGGTGCCATCGAAAGGGGCTACAATCTTGGTAGACCTCAGTTGCGCTTCTGAAAAAGCAATATCCGCCTCTATAGAGCTGATTTGCGTTTCAGTGGTTTCATAGTCCTGCTTGCTGATGCCGCCTATGTTCAGCAGTTCCTTTTGGCGTTCCAGTATTTTCACCTGCAATTGTTTCTGCGCGCGTAGTTTCTGAATGTTTGCCCTGATGTCACCATCATATAGCTGTACCAGTGTCTGTCCCTTGCGCACTTTGCTGCCTTCTTTGAAAACAATCGCTGTAATGCGGCCCGATATTTCAGGGTGTATTTCCAGTTCTTCATTGGGTAACAATGAACCGCTGGCTGCATACGAACTATTGAATGTAGCATGATTCACTATATAACCTTCGGCTGTAAGTTTATTAGGGCGACCGCCTTTTGCTTTCGATGCATCTTCTTTGCTGCCACAGCTACTTACTAAAAGGGCTACAGAAAGAAAGGCAGTTGCTAATAGATTAGGATACGAGGTCATTGATAGCTTTTATTTGATGAAATATTCAGAAATTGTGCCAGCAAAGATATTGATATCTGCAATCAGGATATGCCGTGGGATAATCGTTATTCTATAAATAACTATAAGAAAAACTTAATTTTTTTAGCTGTAGCTATAACACTTTTGTTATTGTTTACATGGATTACGTCTGCAAATGGAAATGTAGCAGCGTATAGTGCTTATATATTTCAGCCATTGCAGCTACTTCGTAATAGCATTACACGCTATATACCTTTTTGCATAGGCGATGTGATATATGCGTGCTGGGTGTTGAGCATGATATATACAATAATCGTATGGCTGTATTTTTTGATGACATTAAACAAAAACTATCAGCGCTTTGGTATATCCTTCGTAAAGTTTGTAACCAATGTATGCCTTTTGTGCCTCTTCTTTATGATAGGCTGGGGCGGCAATTACTATAAGCAGCCACTGAAGGAAGTATGGAAACTTGATGAAAACGAGATAGCTGCAGATGATTCGTCCCTGATACGTTTTGACAAGTTTTTGATAACAAAAATGAACACGTATATCGGTGGGTACAAAGATTATTCATTCAAAAGAATGGAGCGGCTCTCATGGCAGCATTACAAGCAGTATACAGATTGTTACAATGATGCATCGGGTCTGAGGGTGAAGCATACCTTGTTTGGGAATATGATGCAATACATTGGTGTTCAGGGCTATTTCAATCCCTTTACGGGTGAGGCGCAGGTAAACCGCAACCTGCCCGATTTTATGCTGCCCTTTGTCATATCTCATGAAATGGCACACCAGGCAGGTATAGCAGCAGAAGATGATGCTAACCTGGTAGCCTATGCTTTGTGCGTAAAAAGCGGGGATTCTACCTTTCGTTATTCTGCCTACTTCAACCTATGGCTGTACACGCACAGCAGGCTGAAGATGCATGATTCTGTACTGGCAAATGAGATGAAAACTATGGTAAACCCTGTTTCCCTGGCACATCTTGACACCCTGCGCGCGCAACGCATAAAATATCGGAGTATCTACAGCCGGTATGGCGCTAATATGTACGACCAGTACCTGAAGCTGAATAACCAGGAAGATGGCATAGAAAGCTACCAGAAAGCCAGTCTCAGCGCATGGATATGGGAACAGCAGTACGCCGCTGCCCCCCAAGAAAAGCTACATCTGCCTTAACCTTTATACTCTCCCCATACACCGCGTAGGGTATCGGCTATTTCGCCAAGCGTACACAGGTTTTCTACCGCCTCAATAACGGCAGGCATCAGGTTTTCTGTAGTAGCAGCTTTTTCTTTTATGGCTTGCAGGCATTGTGCCGCTTTTGCTGCATCACGTTTAGCACGCAGTGCTTTCAGCTTTTCGCTCTGCACCACACGTATACTATCGTCTATCTTAAATACAGGTGTTACTTCGGTTTCTTTAGATGCAAACTTGTTGACGCCTACAATGATCTTATCGCCTGTTTCTATGTCTTTATTGTATTTGTAAGCGCTTCGGGCTATTTCTTCCTGTATAAATCCTTGCTCTATGGCTTTTACCGCACCGCCCATCACATCTATTTTTTCTATCAGCTTCCAGGCTGCTGCTTCCACTTCATCGGTCAGTTGTTCTACGTAGAAAGAGCCGGCCAGCGGGTCAACGGTATTCGTTGCCCCGCTTTCGAAAGCTATGATTTGCTGTGTACGCAGCGCTATGGTAGCCGCTTCTTCTGTAGGTAGCGAAAGGGCTTCGTCATAACCATTGGTATGCAGCGACTGTGTACCGCCTAATACGGCGCTCAGTGCCTGTAATGATACGCGTACGATATTATTCTTAGGCTGTTGTGCTGTCAGGGTGCTACCACCGGTCTGGGTGTGGAAGCGCAGCATTTGTGCTTTAGAGTCTGTAGCGCCCAGCTCTTTAGTGATGTTTGCCCACATGCGCCTTGCTGCACGAAACTTGGCAACCTCTTCAAAAATATCGTTGTGTGCATTGAAAAAGAAGGAAAGTCGCTGCGCGAATACATTGATATCCAGCCCTTTCTCTATGGCAGCCTTCAGGTAGGCTTTGCCATTGGCAAGCGTGAAGGCCAGTTCCTGCACGGCATTGCTGCCTGCCTCGCGTATATGGTAACCCGATATGGATATGGTATTCCATTTAGGCACTTCCTTGCTGCAATACTCAAATATATCGGTAATAATACGCATAGAAGGCACAGGCGGGTAGATGTAAGTGCCCCGTGCTGCATATTCTTTCAATATATCGTTCTGGATGGTGCCTGATATTTTCTTGATATCTGCACCTTGCTTTTTAGCCAGTGCTATATATAACGACAGCAGGATGAAACCTGTGGCATTGATAGTCATTGAGGTAGATATATCTTCCAGTTTAATGCCTTTGAAGAGTATCTCCATATCTTCCAGCGAGTCGATAGCCACCCCCACTTTACCTACTTCACCTTCCGCCATTTCGTGGTCGGAGTCATAACCTATCTGCGTAGGCAGGTCGAAGGCCACAGAAAGCCCCATAACGCCTTGGTTTAGGAGATAATGGTAGCGCTTGTTCGATTCTTCCGCCGTGCTGAAGCCTGCATACTGGCGCATGGTCCACAGTTTATTGCGGTACATGGCAGCGTGCACACCACGGGTAAAGGGAAATTCCCCGGGTTTTTCCGTCATCTGCACAGGTTCGCAATACACCTGCTTTATTTCAATATTCGAATCGGTAATTATCTTTTTATCGCTCACTTAGTAGAAAATTATGGTAGTAAACGCTATTAATGTTGTGCGCCGTAAGACAGCACCATTTTAGCTTCTTCATTTATGATTTGCAATGCTACTTCTGTAGGCATCACGCCGGGTTCAGACAGTACTGCATCTATTATGCGCATATGCAGGTCTTTGGCTGGGGCATCAGGCTTCAATTGTTGTGCTAATGTGCCTATCATATTGATCTCCTGCTCCATTACACCGCGCACTGTATTCCACACATTGCTGGATACATATATCTGTTGAGAAAGGTTGTGTTCAAACTCTGCCTTGATGTTAAACACCAAAGCTTGTTGCAAATCTGCCACACTCATCCCCGACATGTAGATTCTTGGCACCAATTGCCTGGGGTTGATGCGCTCGATAAACAGCACCAATCTTTCGTATGCCTGCAATCTTAAACGCACGGTTATCTGCTGGTTGTCCTGAAGCAGGGCCAGTTGTTTGCGTTTTATCTGGCTTACTAAAAATTTCTGCACTATAAGATAGCTGGAAATCAATACGATAAGGGCGGGTATGGTGTATTTGAGAATCTCTAATAATGTAAGCATGTGTACTATAAATTGCTACGCAAAATAAAGGGTTTTTTAGCGCGAATACTACTGTTGTGCAAATAATAAACGACGCAAATAAAAGAAGAACCACGATGCTGGCACGATGTTTTAAGTAAAGAACTTGATTACTAAGATGGGGGTCTGGTAAATAAGGCAAGGGCCGGAATATAAATTCCAGCCCTTTGCTTTTTACATATGTTGCCATATTTCTACAATTCCCTGCGCGGGCTTCCTGTATAGTTATGTTTATAATGTCTAAGTTGTCTGATTATCATTCGTTCTCATTTTTACGCTTTCTTAAGCATAGTATAACAAAGCATGGCAGCATCTTTTCATAACTGTTATAAAACCTGAATGTTATGGAACAACAACCGTATAAAAAGCCAAATGATAAGGCCACGGAAATGAATACTTTGAGTGCCTGTATGAATAAGGCTTTGCAAGATGGATATACTGATAATTTCAAAGTTGTAGGGCAAGTCCTTTTTGCCCCGTCGACTGAAAAGAGCTATCGCCCCGAACAGGTACATGTAATAAACTTTTATCGTTTTGAAGGTGAATCGGACCCGAGCGATAATTCTATATTGTATGTGATAGAAACAGATGATGGCGTAAAAGGCATGCTGAATGATGCCTATGGTGCCTATGCAGATGAAGCTGTAAATAAATTTATGCGTCAGGTGGAAGACATGAATAAAAAGGTGATAAAAGAAGATAAACCGAATTAACAGCCCTGAAGCATCAAATAAAAAGGCGGCCAATTGGCTGCCTTTTTATTTTCCATTTTCCGTTACCGGGAAAAACAATTTAAATGTTGCCCCCATTTGTAAGTGCCCATGGGCTACTATAAAGCCATCATGGTTCACCATAATGCGCTGGCAGATGGCAAGCCCTATTCCTTTGCCTTCATATTCCGAATCCTGCCCATGTAGGCGCTGAAACATTCTGAATATTTTTGATATATATTTATTGTCGAAGCCGATGCCATTATCTGATACCGTAATACGGTAAAACTTTTTGTCAACCAGTTGCCGGTTGAAATGTGCCAGTTCTTCGCCATTGGTTATGTCCGACCGTATGGCTATGACAGGTTGCATCCCCGGGCGTGTAAATTTCAAAGCATTATCCAGCAGGCAACGAAACAGAATATTGAACTGACGACTATAACCGGGAACAACCGGCATTTTCTCTACGCGTATATCTGCGTTCTTACTTTTTATCTTTTCATCCAGCTCCTGCAAAACGGTGTTCACAACAAGATTTACATTTACCGGTTCTTTCCCGGCATCGTCGGCCACCAGCGATGTCAGATTCACCAGGTCTTGCACCAGGTCTTGCATGCGCGTAGCCGATGCTGTGATGCGGTCAACCGTTTTGCGCACTTCGGGGTTCTCATTGTTTTTCTCCAGTAGGTCCAGCCGCGTAAGGAACATCTTTATCTTCCTGAGCGGTTCCTGCAGGTCGTGCGATGCGGCAAAAGCTATTTGCTCCAGTTCGGCATGAGAGTTCTTAAGGTCCAGCAGCCTGTTCTGAAGCTCGTTTTGATATTCCTGCCTTTTTCTCAACTGCGTTATCATCAGGATGAAGAGGAAGACGGTAATAAGCCCGAATGTAGTAAGCAGGTATGTAATGAAGGTGTAAGTAAACTGCTGGTAATATTGTTTCTGCCTCAGGCTTTGTTGCAGTACATTTTTTTCCGTAGCCATCATTTGCTCTATATAGCGCACACATTCCTTTTTCCGTTCCCTGCCTTCGTAGAAGAATGGGGACGGGGTGCTTTTTTTCGCAGTGTCTATATAAATCATATTGTTTTTAAAGGCCGTCAGGCGCAGAGATAGGGCGGTATTCAGCATTACCAGTATATTCTGTTGCTGTTTATTTTCGGCCGTTAGCTGGCGCAAATGGCTGTATGCAGGGCCTAAAGAGCGTATGCCTTCTTTATAATTAGTGATGTAGCCGGTGTCTTTTGTAAGCATGTATCCGCTCTCCCGGATGTCCACATCCTTAATGATGTCTTCTATTGTGTACAGCTGCGTAATGACCTTGTTGGTATGATCTACCGTAGCAGAATAATCACTCAGCGTAGTATACTGCCGTATCGAATAAAATGATAGTGCAGTCACTATCATAAACGATGCAATGAATGCTATAGTTATTATCCTGAATAATCTCATGGTTGAATATTCCCCATTTCGTGGCGTAAATTCCTCGTGCTATGGGCTTTATAACATCCTGACAGATAATAACTAAAATAATGTTTATCAGTCTTGAAATGCTAAGATGCCCGTAGGTAAAGGCTTTTGCACTATCAGGCAGTAAAATACATTCTTTTCTGTAAAAAATGGCTTCAAGGTTGCATTAAGTAAGGTGTACCTCTTTAATTGATTGACCTATGATAGCACAGCAGCAAGTACAGAAACAACAGTTAAAAATTTTGCCTCAACAAATACAATTGCTGAATTTGTTTTTCCTGAATACGCAGGAGTTGCAAATGCGCATTGCTACCGAGCTGGAACAAAATCCTTTATTAGACACAAAGGATGCAGACGCAGATGACCTGGGTAAAGAAAAGACCGCAGATGAGGTGCAGGATTACCAGGATTGGGATGAATTCGGCTATGATGACCGCCCCGATTATAAACAGGAATACAGCAACTATTTTGATAGTGAAGCTACCCCGGAAAGGCCATTGGCAGCAGCGGTAGATTTCAGGGAGGATGCCAAGCAGCAATTGATGATGTATAAAGTGGACGAACAGGAAATGGATATCGCCATGTTCATCATAGACCTGCTGAATGATAAAGGCATGCTGGACAAAACTGCCGATGAAATAGCCGATGAATACTCATTTCAAAGTAAAGTATGGGTAGAGGCTGAAGATATAAAAAAGGGTATTGCATTGGTGCAATCGTTAGACCCGGTAGGCCTGGGTGCCACGAGCATCAAAGAGTGCCTGTTGATGCAACTGCAACGCATGAACAAGGAAGATAGGAATGTGGTGCTGGCTACGAAGCTTGTAAATAATCACTATGATGATCTTTTAAACCGCCAGTTTGATAAGATACACCATGTGCTGCGTGTAGATGATGAAAAACTAAAAGAAATACTGGCATTGGTGGCGGGCCTTAAGTTTCACCCGGTGTGCGAAAGTGCAGGCTCTTACGAACCTCGTCATACTATCATGCCCGATTATATCATTACCCGCAATGGAGATGATATACACGTAGCGCTCTGCTCATCAAAGTCCGATTCTGTTTTTGTCAACCAATCATTATACCAGCAACTGAATGAGCAATGCAGTGCCAGGGATAAAAGCGGTAGCCAGTATATAAAAAGCAAACTACAGTCTGCAGAGTGGTTTGTAAATGCAGTGAAGCAGCGTGAGGATACCATGATGCGTATTATGAAATGTGTAGTAGACCTGCAACGCGACTTTTTCCAGGATGGAGACATCATGAAGCTGAAGCCGATGGTACTGCGCAATATCGCTGATATTACCGGCCTCGACCTATCCACCATTTCTCGTATTACCAGCAATAAATATGCGGAAACACATTTTGGCATGGTATATCTGAAAGACTTGTTTAGCGAAGGCATTGCCGACCAGAAAGGCCAGGTGGTGAGCAATAAAGTGATACAAACCATTATCCAGGAAATGATATCTAAAGAGGATAAACACAAACCATATACTGACCAGCAACTAATGGATATACTATGCAAACAGGGATATAACATCGCCCGCCGTACAGTAGCCAAATACAGGGAACAATTAAATATACCCGTAGCACAGATAAGGGCTGTATGGGCATAATCTTTTAATGGTATATTTGACTAAACCATATTCTGACACACACAAATACAGATAACCCGTAAAAACATATGAGTAAAATACTGGTAGTAGATGATGATATTGATATGTGTACCCTGTTAACGCGCTTTCTTACACGTCATGGATATGAAGTGTCGAGTGTTAATAGTGGTAAGGCAGGTATTCAATGGATGCAAAAACACGAACCTGACCTGGTACTGAGCGACTTCAGACTTGAGGATATGACCGGGGCGGAATTGCTGACCAAAATAAAAGAAATGCACCCGCATGCACCTGTAATTATTATTACTGGTTATAGCGATGTAAAAGATGCGGTAGAGGTGATGAAGATGGGTGCTTATGATTATGTAACTAAGCCCCTGTTCCCAGATGAAATTTTGCTGACTATATGCAAGGCGCTTTCTGACGAAAATGCAGCGGTGGGGCCAGCACATTCTCCGGAAAGTAACGGCAGCGCTGTAGCTCCCCGTCAGCCTAAGCCCAAAGCCAAAAGCAGTAGTACTGAAAAATACATCTTCGGTAAAACACCTGAGTTTCAAAATATATTGAAGCAGATAGAGTTGGTAGCACCTACCAATTTCAGCATCATTATATATGGGGAAAGTGGTAGTGGTAAAGAAGTGATTGCACAGCAGATACACGAGAAAAGTAAGCGTGCAGACAAACCATTTATTGCTATCGACTGTGGTGCCCTGTCGAAAGAACTGGCAGGTAGTGAATTGTTTGGCCATGAGAAAGGGGCGTTTACAGGCGCAATGGCTCAAAAAACGGGTAGTATGGAACTGGCCAATGGTGGAACCATCTTTCTGGATGAGATAGCTAACCTGTCATATGATATACAGGTATCGCTGCTGCGTGCTGTACAGGAACGTAAAATTAAAAGGGTAGGTGGTGTAAAAGATATAGACTTGGATGTGCGCATCATCGTAGCCAGTAACGAAAGACTATGGGATGCTGCGAAAAATGGCAAATTCAGGGAAGACTTGTATCACCGCTTCAATGAGTTTAGTATAGAAGTGCCGCCATTAAGAGAACGCAGGGATGATATCATGCAATTTGCACAACATTTTCTTACTATAACCAACCTGGAGCTGGGTAAAGACGTTCAGGGTTTCAGTAAAGAAGTAGAGGATATTTTTTACAACTACGTATGGCATGGTAATCTGCGGGAGTTGAAGAATGTAGTGAAACGCGCTACGCTACTTACCGATGGCCCGGTGGTTGAGGCCCGCTCGCTGCCGTTTGAGATTACCAACTATGCCAAACTGCAATTTGAAACTACAGGTAACAAAAACGGCCAAAGCGAGCCTGTAAAAGAAGAAAAGAAATTTGACTCGCTGGAGCAGAAACTGAAAGCCGCCAATATGGATGCGGAATACGAGGTAATACTGGATGCTCTCAAACAATCAAACTTTAATAAAAGCAAGGCTGCAAAGCTTTTGAATATAGACCGTAAGACGCTGTATAATAAAATGAAGCAGTACAATGCTTTTAAAGATGAATTATAAGTGAATACCCCCTTTATGTAAAATGATAATAATGCAGACTGATAACCCTCAACATATTATTCCTTTAAATGAAAGTAAAGCCGATGCGATGTTACCACAGATCGTATTGAATGGTCCGTTTGCTATGTTGGTGGTTGATAAAGAAAGTAATGAGATCATCTACATCAACCCTCGTCTGACAGACGTATTAGGATATACGATGCAGGAGATTGAAGACCGGAGGTTAAAGTTTACCGATCTTGTGGAAACCTATCAGAAAGGCAGGTTACTGGAACTCGCACGTCAATCAACAGCTGGTGGTGAGTGGTCTAAACAGTACGGACTACACAATCTGAAGCTGAAGGATGGAAGTGAACAAATGTTTTTTGTATTTATCAATCCTGTTATAGTAAATGGCACCGTAGATGCTGCTCATTATCATGTAGTACTATTGCCGGAGTATTCACAACAGAATTTACCATTTATATCTTTTGATTCCCGTGAGCTGTTTCTGGAACAACTTAACAACATTGGTTTCGGAACATTCGAATGGATCATTGAAACAAACAAGGTTTATTGGTCTGACGGCATATATCGGATATATGATGTAGATAGAAACACAACTGAGCTGTCTTATGAATTGGTGCAACAGTTTAGTCATCCGGATGATGCGCGCAGGGCTTCAGCAATGGTGAAGCGCGCCTTGGAAAATGCACAGGATTATAACCTGCAAATGAAGATCATTACTGCCAGAAAAAATATAAAGTATATAAATGCCAGTGGTAGACTAATAAAGGATAGGGCAGGGAAACCGGTGAAGATGGTAGGCTGTGTGATGGATATAACGCAGCAGAAACAAGTAGAGCAGAACCTGAGTAAGAATGTTAAGGAACTGAATAAGTCGAACAAAGAGCTGGAAGAGTTTGCCTATGTTGCCAGTCACGACCTGCAAGAGCCGCTGAGGAAGATAAGCACGTTTAGCGATCGCCTGAATGAGAAATACAAAGACGCACTGGAAGGGGATGGCGCTATGTACCTGGAACGCATTATAGCTTCGGCAGAAAATATGCGCTCGCTCATTCATAACCTGCTGGAATTTTCGCGCGTGGCAAAAGACATGGAACCATTTATGTCTGTAAACCTGGCGCTGGTATTAAAAGAAGTTGTGGGCGATCTGGAGTTGCCTATAGAAGAAACAGGAACAAAGGTTTTAAGCAATGGCTTGCCGGTGGTAGAGGCATCCTTCAGTCAGATGAAGCAATTGTTTACCAATGTCATTAATAATGCTATAAAATTCAGGAAGGAGAACAGGCCACCTGTTATCACTATAGAAAGCAGCCTGTTGACGGAAGAGGAAGCGGCTATTCATCACTTATCATTGTCTGATTCGTATTATAAAATACAGATAACAGATAATGGTATTGGCTTTGATGATGTGTATGCTACACGCATATTTCAGATCTTCCAACGTTTACATGGCAAGTCTGAATATCCGGGTTCAGGTATTGGCCTGGCTATCTGCAAAAAGATAATTGATAATCATCAGGGCATTATTTACGCAGAAAATATCCCGGATCAGGGTGCAAGGTTTACCTTTATCATACCTGAAAAACAAAACTAACATTCATGTCGGGCGGACAAATAGTACGCATACTTATCATAGATGACGATCAGGATGATTTCATCATCACGGGCGATTATATAAAACATATACAGGGCTTATCTTCTGTTATCGATTGGTGTAATAATTATGACGATGCACTAAAAGCGATGATAGCAAAGAAATACGACCTGTACTTTGTAGATTATCGGTTAGGTGCTAAATCCGGTGTGGACCTGCTGCACGATGCATTAGAACATCAATGTGAAGAACCTATCATCCTGCTAACGGGTAAAGGAAGTTATCATGTGGATATAGCAGCGATGGAATCCGGCGCGGTGGACTATCTTGTAAAAACAGAGCTGAATGTAGAAAAGATGGAACGGAGTATCCGCTATGCTTTGGGCCGTGCTAAAACATTAAAAGCACTGAAGGCGAATGAACGTAAATACAAAGGAATATTTGAACGGTCGAAAGATGTTATTTTTCTTGCAGACGAGGATTTGAATTTCATAGATGTAAATGATGCGATATCTACTTTGTTGGGGTACACCCGGGAAGAAGCTTTGCAAATGAACCTGGCCGATATCGTGGAGCAGGCACAGCATAAGAAGTACCTGCAACAAGTACTTTCAATAAACAATGAGGTTGAAGACTGGGAAGTAAGCCTGCTGAACAAAAACAATGAACGCAAGTATTGTATCCTTACAGCCGCACAGGAAGAAGGCACAGAAGGCAAGATATATTTTCAGGGTATCATTCATGATATTACCAATCTAAAGAAAATAGAAAAAGCAAACCTGCGCGCAGAAAAGCTGGCGGCCACCGGAAGGCTGGTGCGTACACTGGCGCATGAGGTGCGAAACCCGCTGAATAATATTACACTATCTGTAGAGCAGATGCTGCAGGAAGCTGCAGCAGATAACATGTATCTTGATATTATAGACCGCAACAGTAAGCGCATTAATGATCTTATCAGTGAACTGTTAAGTTCTGCCCGCCCTGCAGAAATGGTAATGGACCAGCACATTCTTCAGAATATTATTGATGAAGTGGTGGGTATGGCCATGGACAGATTGACGCTGAAGAAAATAAAGCTGGACCTCAGTTATCCGGATGTGCCATTGATGCTGAATGCAGATAAAGAGAAATTGAAAATTGCCCTGCTGAATATTATTATTAATGCTATAGAGGCGATGAAGGAACAGGAAGGCCAGCTTACTGTTTCTCTTACAGAAAGGCCGCACGCTTATGTTTTAAAGATAGCAGATAATGGTTGTGGCATCAGCGAAGAAAACATCACCCGTTTATTTGAACCGTATTTTACACAAAAAAGGAACGGCATGGGCCTGGGCCTTGCCGCTACACTGAATATATTGCAGGCGCATAATGCCAATATAGAAGTAGCCTCAACAGAAGGGGTAGGTACTACATTTACTATCGTATTTTCTACAGAAGCTGCATAGCCTATCTGTTAAAAGAGAATATACCGGCATCTGCATTCTTTTTGCCCATTATCATATCCCTGATGATGCTTGCTGCTATTACGCTGAATACAATGCCATTTCCACCAAAGCCAAGGGCAAAATAAGTATTAGGTAAAGATGGGATGGTGCCTATATAGGGCAGGCCATCTTTGGTTACAGCAAATGCGCCTGACCAGCTAAAGTCTGCTGTTATTTGTATATGGGGTAATTTTCTCGTGAATGTCTCGACCAGTTGTTCGGCTTTCTGTTTTGTACGGCTATTTCTTAATCGTGGATTGTAAAAGGCATCATCTTTACCACCTACCAATACCCTGTTCTTATCTGTTACGCGAAAGTAGAGGTAAGGCATAGCTGTTTCCCATATCATGCTGTTTTTATACCAAAATGCTTCCGTATCCATAGGTTCTGATACCAAGGCATAAGTAGAATGTACCTCTGCTACTTTCTTTGGTATATACTGCAGCGATTCATAGCCTCCTGCCATTACCAGGTATTTCGCCTTTATATGACATTCGGTGTTTGTTTGTAGGGAGATACCATTCTTTGTGCAGGATATGTGTTCTATTGTTGTATTGTCATAAACGGTTGTGCCGTTGGCTGCTGCATAGTTCAGCAATCCATGGGTAAGTTTATAAGCATCTATTTCCGCTCCATCTTTTGAAAGGATGGCGCCGGTTGCATCAAACCCGTATTTATCTGCTACTTCGTCTTGTTCCAGCCAGGTTACATCAAAGCCATTTTTTTTGCGTAGCTGATATTCCTCTCTGTGCGAAATTGTGTCCTTTTTATAACTGGCATACTGCAGGCTGCTTCTTATCCTGAAGTGTGCAGTAGTGTCTATATTTCTGCATATTTCCTGTATCATATATATTGCTTCCCTGCACAATTTATACGCCTGTATCGCATCTTGTTTTGGCACCAGCTTTATCAGTTTACTAAGAGGTGTATCTATTTCGTATTGAAGCAATGCGGTACTGGCGGCAGTGCTGCCCATGCCTGCATGTCTGCGGTCTATCACGGTTACCTTATAGCCGCAGTCTGCTAAATAATATGCTGCCAATGCACCGCTGATGCCGGCACCAATAATAGCTATGTCTGTATGTTCATCTTCTTTTAAAGATGGGAATGTAGAAATAATGCCGTTTTTGATTAGCCAGTAAGGTAGGTGGGAATGCAAATCCATAACAGTCGTAAGGTTTTGATTATTACATAAAAACGTATTCCATGGCATAATTGTTTTCAACAGTTTTGAAAACCACTATTTATGAGATCTATTTTGTACATCGTAGCTGTTATTCTTGTGATAGGTTGGCTATTGGGCGTGTTTGTATACAGCGTAAAGGGCCTAATACACATATTGCTGGTACTGGCTGTTATATCATTACTGCTGGGCCTTATACGCAGGTCCTGATAAGTACTTGCTTATCCCAAAAGAAAGAGCTGCATCAATGATGCAGCTCTAATATTTATACCAGGTAATCAATCAATTCTTTTATGCTACTCCAAATACACGTTGTTCCAGGTCTACAAAGCTGATTGGCTTTTCTATCACTGTGTATTTTGAAGCAGGTGGCATATTCGGTACTTGCGAATCGAATGCACTAACAAAATTTATTTGCATGCCGGGATATTCATTTGCCAGGAAAGGTGCCAGTTTCCAACCTATGCCATCCGGTAAATTATTGTCAAGGAAAACCATAGATGGATGTAATGTTTTGACGATATTCATACCATCTTCAAGGGTATGCGCAATGTGTACATCGTAATTTTTGCGCATCAGGTAACTCTTTAATAGCTGGCACAGGTCACTCTCGTCATCTATTATCAATACGCTTCTTTGGTCCAACATAAGATAGGTTTTTATACTCATTTAGATTTTTCCACCTCGAATACTTTATACTATATAACTCCCCCTATTCTTTATAAAAACCATGCCACAATTCATTTTATTAAAACAAAATGTTGATTGTCAGCATATTGTAAGGCTACGCCGATATGGTGTGTCCTTCCATCCATAAGCTGCGGAGCGTGGCTACTGTTTTTAGCAGGCTTTCAAAGCTATTGGGCTTGGTGATGTATGAGTTGGCGCCCAGCTCGTAGCAGCGGCGCATTTCCTGTTCATTGTGTGTAGTGCTGAATACTACCACCGGTATATTCTTATATGTATTGTGTTGTTTCAGTTCTGTCAATACTTCCCTGCCATCCTTCTTAGGCATGTTAAGGTCCAGCATAATGAATCTGGGCAGTGTATTGCCGGCAGGGCCTTTGTTTACAGCCAGGTAGTCAAATAGTTCTATGCCGTTCTCTACAAAGCATAGCTTGTCTTTAAACCCGTTTTCTTCAAAAGCTGTTTGAAGTAAAAAACGGTCATCCGCATCATCCTCAGCTATCAATATAAATACTTCTTCCATGCTTATTGGCTGTTTTAAAGGTAGGCTATTTCTTTATAATTACTACACTTTCAGCTATC